>JAOPVF010000243.1 GCA_025963195.1 Mycobacterium sp.
CTGCCCCTTGGGCAGGGACCGGAATACCGGGTTGCTGCTCTCGCGCACCGTCGGATCCTCTCCTGTGCTGTGCTTCGCCTGCTGGCGAATACTCCAACAACGATCAGCGTGTCAGACAAGGTTCCCGCCGTCGACACTGGATCTGTGAACCTTCTCAGTAAGACGCTACCCGTCGGACGGTGCCCGACCCCGACGATCTAGATTGCTTAGCCGTGGCCGAAGAAAACGAGGACATCCTAGTAACCGTCGACAACGGCGTCGGGCTCTTGACGCTGAACCGGCCCAAGGCCATCAACTCGCTCACCCACGCCATGGTGACGAGCATCGCCAACGCGCTCAAGGACTGGGAGAACGACGCCTCCGTCCACACCGTGTTGCTGACGGGCGCGGGCGAGCGTGGGTTGTGCGCAGGCGGTGACATCGTCGCCGTCTATGACAGCGCCCGAGCGGGTGGGGCCGACGCCGCCAAGTTCTGGTACGACGAGTACCTGCTCAATGCGTACATCGCGCGGTACCCGAAACCATATGTGGCCCTGATGGACGGCATCGTGATGGGCGGCGGGGTCGGCGTCAGCGCCCACGCCACCGTCGGCGTGGCGACCGATACCACCAAGATGGCCATGCCCGAAGTCGGCATCGGCTTCATCCCCGACGTCGGCGGCACCTACCTGTTGGCCCGCGCGCCTGGCCAACTCGGCGCGTACGCGGCGCTCACGGGAGCCCCGTTCGACGGTGCCGACGCGATCGCGATGGGATTCGCCGATCACTACGTGCCACACCTGAAGCTCGCCGAATTCCGTCAGGCCATCATCGACGACGGGGTGGACGCAGCGCTCGCCAAATACGCCATCGAGCCGCCCGCCAGCAAGTTGCTGGGCCAGCAGCACTGGATCGACGAGTGCTTCGCGGGCGACACCGTCACCGACATCGTCGCCGCGCTGCGCGGTCACGACGCCGAGCTCGCCAACGACGCGGCCAACCTGCTCGCCTCCCGCTCTCCGATCTCGGTCTCCGTCGCACTGGAAGCGCTGCGCCGCGCCGCCAACCTCGACACACTGGAAGACGTTCTGCGGCAGGAGTATCGGACGTCCACCAGCGCGCTGCACTCACACGACCTCGTCGAGGGCATCAGGGCACAGGTGATCGACAAGGACCGCAACCCGAAATGGTCGCCGCCAACGTTGGCCCAAGTCACCGCGGCGGATGTCGAGGAATACTTCAAACCGGCCGACCCCGACCTGACGTTCTAGGAGAGAAATGACCTACGAGACCATCCTGGTGACCCGCGAGGACCGCGTCGGCACCATCACGCTGAACCGGCCAAAGGCGCTCAACGCGCTCAACAGTCAGGTGATGGCCGAAGTCACAACGGCGGCTGCGGAATTCGACGCCGACGCCGGCATCGGCGCGATCATCGTCACGGGCAACGAGAAGGCCTTCGCCGCAGGCGCGGACATCAAGGAGATGGCCGATCTGTCGTTCGGCGACGTGTTCGCGGCGAACTTCTTCGAGCCGTGGTCGAAGTTCGCCGCGACCCGCACCCCCACCATCGCGGCGGTCGCCGGTTATGCGCTGGGCGGCGGGTGTGAGCTCGCGATGATGTGCGACCTTCTGATCGCCGCCGATACCGCCAAGTTCGGCCAGCCCGAGATCAAACTCGGTGTGCTGCCGGGCATGGGCGGCTCGCAGCGCCTGACCCGCGCCATCGGCAAGGCCAAGGCGATGGACCTGATCCTGACCGGGCGCACCATCGACGCCGAGGAGGCCGATCGCAGCGGCCTGGTGTCGCGCGTCGTGCCTGCCGACACGCTGCTCAGCGAGGCGAACGCCGTCGCCGCCACCATCGCGGGCATGTCGTTGTCGGCATCGCGGATGGCGAAGGAGGCCGTCAACCGCGCCTTCGAGTCCACCCTCGCCGAGGGTCTGCTCTACGAGCGGCGACTCTTCCACTCCGCCTTCGCCACCGATGACCAGACCGAGGGCATGGCCGCGTTCACCGAGAAGCGCCCGCCGAAGTTCACACATCGATAAAGTGCGTTCGTGACAGACACGGACGCCAAGACCGACGATCCGGCCGCGGCCGAACCGGCGACGCCTACCGAGCCGAAACCGATTCCGTCGCCGGTGAAGCAAGACTGGTGGATCCGCCACTACACGTTCTTCGGCACCGCCGTCGGGCTGGTGTTCATTTGGTTCTCGATGACGCCGTCGCTACTCCCGCGTGGCCCGCTGTTCCAGGCCCTGGTGAGCGGCGCCGCGGGCGCAATCGGATACGGCCTCGGCGTATTCGGTGTCTGGCTGGTCCGCTTCATGCGTTCCAAGGAGACCAGCCCGCCCGCGCCACGGCGCGCCTGGTTGGGCCTTCTGGTGGTCGGCGTCATCGGCCAGATATTGGCCATCGTGTGGTTTCACGTCTGGCAGGACGAGATCCGCGACTTCATGGGAGTACCGCGGCTGGCCTTCTGGGATCACCCGCTGACCGGCGTGCTGTCGATCGTCGTCCTGTTCGGCTTCGTCGAGCTCGGGCAGCTGGTGGGCAAACTGGTGCGCTATCTGGTTCGCCAGCTGGAACGGGTTGCACCGCCAAGGGTTTCGGCCGTCGTGGTGGTCGCGCTCCTGCTCGTCGTCACCATCGCACTGCTCAACGGCATCGTGGTTCGCTTCGCGATGAGCACCCTCAACAGCACCTTCGAGTCCGTGAACGACGAGGAGGATCCCGACATCGCCGCGCCGACCACGTCGCTGCGGTCGGGCGGGCCGCAGTCGCTGGTCACCTGGTCGTCGCTTGGCCACCAGGGCCGCGTCTTCATGGCTAACGGGCCGACCGTCGACGAGCTCTCGAACTTCAACGGCGCCAAGGCAATCGAGCCGATTCGCGCCTACGCAGGCCTGAACTCCGCCAACGGAATCAAGGCCACCGCGCAGCTGGCAGCACGGGAGCTTCAGCGCACCGGCGGGCTGAACCGCGCGGTCGTCGCGGTGGCGACGACGACGGGCACCGGCTGGATCAACGAGGCCGAGGCGTCCGCGCTGGAGTACATGTACAACGGCAACACGGCGATCGTGTCGATGCAGTACTCCTTCCTGCCCAGTTGGCTGTCGTTCCTTGTCGACAAGGAGAACGCGAGGCAGGCAGGCCAGGCGCTGTTCGAGGCGGTCGACGCATTGGTGCGCGAGATGCCCGAGAACACCCGCCCCAAGCTGGTCGTGTTCGGCGAGAGCCTCGGCTCGTTCGGCGGTGAAGCCCCATTCCTCGCCCTGAACAACCTCGTCGCGCGCACCGACGGCGCGCTGTTCTCCGGCCCGACGTTCCAGAACACCATCTGGACGGGCCTGACCATCGACCGCGACGAGGGTTCACCGGAGTGGCTGCCCGTCTACGACAAGGGCGAGAACGTCCGCTTCGCGGCGAGGGCCGAGAACCTCGGCAGGCCGGCCGATCCCTGGGGCCACCCACGGGTCGTCTACCTGCAGCACGCCTCCGATCCCATCGCGTGGTGGAATCCCGATCTGCTGTTCTCCAAACCGGACTGGCTGCGCGAACCCCGCGGCTACGACGTCTCACCGCGCACGGAGTGGATTCCCATCGTGACGTTCCTCCAGGTGTCCGCCGACATGGCGGTCGCCGTCGACGTGCCCGACGGACACGGTCACGTCTACGTGCGCGACGTGGCGAACGCGTGGGCGGCGATCCTGCAGCCGCCGGGTTGGACGCCGGAGAAGACCGACAAGCTGCGGTTGCTGCTGCGCTCGGATGAAAACAGTTAGTTCAGCGCCGCCAGGACGCCGACGGCCTTGAGCGCCTGGTAGCCGCCGATCACGTCGGTTGCCGAATGCAGGCCAAGGTCGACGAGCGAGGCCGCGGCCAGGCTCGACGTGTAGCCCTCGGAGCACAGCACGATCCACTCGACGTCGTCACCGACGGCCTGCGGCAGTCGGGCGTCGCTGGTGGGGTCGAGGCGCCACTCGAGCACGTTGCGTTCGATGACCAGCGCGGCCGCGACGTCACCTTCGAGCGCCCGTTGCGCGGCGGGGCGGATGTCGACGAGCAGCGCGCCACGCTCCAGCGCGGCGGGCACGTCGCGCGCCTCGATCCGCGTCAACTTGGCACGCGCGGACTCCAGCACGTGGTCAATGCGGCTGGCCACTAGTCGCCCTCCGGTTTGTCGGTCAGCTCGGTGCGGTCGCGACGCAGCGTGTTCCGTTCGGTCACTTCGTAATACGACATCGCGGTGAGCGGCGGCGAGTAGGCGTGCACGCTCAGGGTAGGCCCGGAGACGTGCGTCGGCTCCGGCGACCACACCACGTCGTGAACCCAGCCCAGCGGGAAGCCGGCCTGATCACCGGCGGTCAGCCGTCGGCGGCGCAGGCGGTCGGAGTCCCACCGCGTCTCGGCCAGCGCGCCGGACACCACGGTCAGCGCACCCAGCGACCCGCCGTGGTCGTGCAATTCGGTGGACTTGTCGGGCACCCAACTGATCAGCCACACGTCGAGTTCGTCGTCGCCGTGGAGCCGGGTGAACCACCGCTCGTCGATCGGCACACCGCCGCCTGGCAACAGGTGGTCGTAGCGGCCGGACAGCACGTCGTCGGCGGCGGTGTCGGTGGTGTGCAGCAGGTCCGGCAACCGCAGGCGGGTCGGGGCGACGATGGATGGGGATGCGAGTGACATGGCGACACGAGCTCCAGGGAGAGGACGGACAGGGGGTCGGGCATCAAGCCCAACAACACTCCTGGCAGGTAGTCCGCTCGATCACGCTGGCGAGTCTTGCATAGATTGACGGCATGCGCAGCTACCCGATCCTCGCCGTGACTGCCGCAACGGCGGTCCTTTCCGCCCTCCTCGCCGGCTGCTCCTCGGGGTCGAACGGCGCCAATCCCGCGCCGTCGGCGTCGACCTCCGCGACCCCAACGACGGCCACCACGAATCAGACCCACACCGCATCGCCCGGGTCCGTCGGCGTCTCCCCCAACGGCGTCACCACAGCGGTCGGGGCGCCCGCCGAATCGACCGAGGAGGAGTACTTCCAGGCCTGCCATGCCGCGAAGGTGTGGATGACGGAGCAGGGCGGCGATCAGAAGGCACAGTTCGAGCCGTACCTGGCGAGCGTCCAGACGGCGGACGCGGCAGGTCCGGCCACCTTCAACATGCCGTGGTCGCAGCTCTCGCCGAACCGCCAAGCGGCGGTCATCGTCGCGGCCGAAGCCGCCGCCGACGACCTCTGCGGCTGATTACCTCTGCGGCTCATCGCCGCCTTTAAATCACGCCGGCCGGAATGCCGGTCCCCGGCGCCCATGTCGAGCGGTGCCGCATGCCAGAAACCCCCGACACGCAGGCATTTAGCACATCTACATGTAGTGGTGCCCATCACAGATCTAGGTAGAATGTGGTCCTCATCACTCGAAGGAGACTGTCGATGGTCGGTTCTAAGGATGTCCCGGTCGGCCAGCGCCAGAACGCGCTTCCTCGCGCCGCGCACGGATCCATCAACGGCACGAAGGTGCTGCTCGGCTTCGTTCTTCTCCTCATCGCGATCGCCTCGATCACGGGCGTCGTCGTCGCAGCGTCGAGCGGGCAACCGCAGATCGCGCTGATCATCGGCCTGCTCGCGGCCGCGTTCTTCTGCCGCGTCGGCTGCTAGCCCACGCCCCACACCAGACAGAACGTGTGTCCCGCCGGGTCGCGATAAACCCGGAAGTGATCCTCGGCGACGGCGTCGGTCACCCGGGTCGCGCCTAGCGCCAACACCTGGCGCTCGGCATCGTCGACGTCGGACACTGCGACGTCCAAGTGGAACTGCTGCGATCCGCGAGGGTCGGGAAACAGCGGCGGTTCGTGCTGAGGGCTGTACTGGAACGCCAGCCTTCTTCCCGACGGATCCTTGAGCACGACCCAGGTGTCGTCCTCGGCCTCCGGCACGCCGCCGAGCAGCCCGGCATAGAAGTCGGCCAATCGGCGCGGATCCTTGCAGTCGACCACCACCGAGCGAAGTGTTCCGATCATCTACCTCACATTGCCGTTTTCCGCGCAGATCTAACGCGCATGATGGGTTCAAGATCCGACTTCACGGGGGTAGCGATGGACCTGGCCAATGACACGGTGCTGATCACCGGCTCGAGCGGCGGGATCGGCGAGGAGTTCGCCCACCAGCTCGCGCAGCGCGGCGCGAACCTGGTGCTGGTCGCCCGTCGCCTCGACAAGCTCGAGGAGTTGCGCGCCACGCTGCTGGAGCGCCATCCCGACATCCAGGTCGACGTGATCGCGGCGGACCTGTCGGTGCCGGGGTCGGGTGCGAAGCTCGCCGATGAAGTGGGCGACCGTCGCATCGACGGCCTCATCAACAACGCTGGCGTCGGCCTGCACGGCGACTTCGTCGATCAGGATCCCGAACGCAACGCCGCCCAGATCCAGTTGAACTGTGGAACTCTCGTCGATCTCACGGCCCGCTTCCTCCCTGCGATGACGAAGGCGCGGCACGGCGTGATCATCAACGTAGCCTCGACGGCGGCGTTTCAGCCGACACCGTCCATGTCCGTGTACGGCGCGACCAAGGCGTTCGTGCTCTCGTTCACCGAGGGGCTGTGGCAGGAGACCAAGGGCACGGGCGTGCGCGTGCTGGCGTTGTGCCCCGGCGCCACCGAGACCGAGTTCTTCGCGCGCACCGGCGAGGAGTTCCTGACTCGCGGGCGGCAGACCTCGAAACAGGTCGTCGACACCGCGCTCAAGGCGCTCGACAAGTCAAGTCCCACGGTTGTTTCCGGCGCGGCGAACGCTGTCCTGGCACTGTCCACCCGGCTAGTACCGCGACGGGTGATGCCGTCGATTTCACAGCGGCTGATGAAGGCGAACTGACGGCCGGAAGGCAGACTATTGGCCATGCGCGTCGCACTGTCACTCGGTAGCGGCGGCGCCCGCGGCTACGCACACATCGGCGTGATCAACGAATTGCGCGACCGCGGCCACGACATCGTCGGCATCGCCGGTTCGTCGATGGGTGCGCTGGTCGGCGGTCTCGAGGCCGCAGGCAAGCTCGACGAGTACGCCACGTGGGCGAGTTCACTGACGCAGGGCGCGGTGCTGCGCCTGCTCGATCCGTCGCTCACCTCGGCGGGGGTGTTGCGTGCGGAGAAGATCCTCGACGCCGTCCGCGAGATCCTCGGCGAGGTCGTGATCGAGGACCTCGCCATTCCCTATACCGCGGTCACGACGGATCTGATTGCGGGCAAGTCGGTATGGCTGCAGCGCGGGCCGGTCGACGACGCCATTCGCGCCTCCATCGCCATCCCGGGGCTGATCAAGCCCTACGTGCTCGACGGCCGCCTGCTCGCCGACGGCGGCATCCTCGACCCGCTTCCGATGGCTCCGATCGCGGCGGTCAACGCCGACCTGACGATCGCCGTGAGCCTCGGCGGCGCCGATCCGACCCGTCCCGACACCGCCCCCGGCGCCGCCCCGGAGCCGAGTCCGACAGTCGAGCTGCTCAACCGGATGTGGCGCAGCACAACGGCATTGCTCGACACCAGCACGGCACGGACTCTGCTGGACACACCGACGGCGCGATCGGTCCTCGATCGTTTCACCAACGACGGGATCGACCCCGCCGACCACGACTCGTTGGTCCCCCGGCTTGGCAGCTTCGAGGTGATGAATCGCACCATCGACATCGCGCAGGCCGCGCTGATGCGCCACACCATGGCCGCCTACCCGCCCGATCTGCTCATCGAGGTGCCCCGCACCACGTGCCGCAGTCTCGAGTTCCATCGTGCCGACGAGGTCATCGAAATCGGCCAGGAACTCGCCGCCGTCGCGCTCGACGCCCTCGGCTCAAACCCCTAGGAACCGGCCGACGCGGCTAGCCTCGCGGCGCCCCTGGTCGCGCCCGGCCTTGGCCGACGGAATCCGGCATGCCGGATCGAGCGGATTGGGGCCGAAGGCGGCCAGCGATGCGTCGTCGGCGAACACCGTCAGCGTCCCCGCAGGGAAGTCGGCGATCTCCGCCGCGGGACCGCCGCCGAACGGTGACGGCGAGTTCTCGCCTTGGGGCACCAGCACGACGATCTCGTCGCAGTCACCTGCCGCAACCAAGTTCACCGAGCTGCCCACGGCGCCGTCGATGAAGCGGCGGTCGCCGATCGTCACGGGCGGCCACACCCCCGGCACCGCGCAGCTGGCGGCCACCGCATCGACAAGGGACACACCCGAGTCGCCGTCGAAGACGGCCAGCTCCCCGGTGACGGCGTCGATGGCCGTGACGCGCAGCACCCGCCGGGGCCAGTCGTGCGACGGCAGCCGGTGCGCGATCACGGCGCGACGGACTCGCTCGGCGACGGTATCGGTGGCCAGTGCGATGGAGCCGATGCGTTGCAGTTTCTGCTCCGTGGAGGCGC
Source organism: Mycobacterium sp. (assembly GCA_025963195.1). Classification (GTDB taxonomy): domain Bacteria; phylum Actinomycetota; class Actinomycetes; order Mycobacteriales; family Mycobacteriaceae; genus Mycobacterium. The sequence continues at coordinate 8,389 of JAOPVF010000243.1, forward strand.
CCGGTGTCATCATCGCGGTGACGAACAACGCGGTGATGTCCTCGACGTCGACGCCCGGGTCGATCTCGAGCGACTCCTCGGCGATCTGGCGCGCGAATAGCTCGTCAAGGCCGAGGCCGCTAGCGAGCTGAGCCGCGACCGTCGAGCCCGCCGACGAGCCGAGCAGCACGCCGGAGGCGAGCAACGCCTGCGCCGCGTCGGGAGCCTCGTCGGCGATGCCACACAGAATGCCCGTCTCCCAGGCGATGCCTGCCAGTCCACCACCGGCCAGCACCAGTCCACGCGTCGTCACGGGACCGAGTGTGCCAGGTGAGGCAAACCACAAAAACTTCGACTGGCTAATGAACGAAGATTCTCCTATGCTCTGCAGCGGCGGCGCGTGAATTCTGCATGCTCATAAGCGTTTTGGGCCGCGTATGCGTCGGCGTTCTCCCGAGAAGGCTTGCCGATCGAGTACCTGCAGGTGCCATCGGCGGCGATGGGGCGCGACGTCAAGGTCGAGTTCCAGGGCGGCGGCAAGCACGCGGTCTACCTTCTCGACGGACTGCGAGCACAGGACGACTTCAACGGCTGGGACATCAACACCGCGGCGTTCGAGTGGTACTACCAGTCGGGACTCTCTTTGGTGATGCCCGTCGGCGGCGAGTCGAGCTTCTACACCGACTGGTATCAGCCGGCCGTCGGCAATGGCACCACCCAGACCTACAAATGGGAAACCTTCCTCACCGCGGAACTGCCCGCCTGGCTCGCGGAGAACAAGAACGTCTCACAGAGCGGCAACGCGGTGATCGGCCTGTCGATGGGTGGCGCGCCCGCCCTGATCTACGGGGTTTACCATCCCGACCGATTCATCTATGCGGGCTCGCTCTCGGGTTTCGTGAACCTCTCCCAGGGCTTCTGGCCCTCACTCGTTGGCATCTCGATGAACGACGCGGGCGGCTTCAAGGCGTCGGACATGTGGGGGCCGTCCTCCGACCCGGCATGGGCGCGCAACGACCCGACGCTGCAGATCCCCGGCTCGTCGCGAACAAGACCCGCATCTTCGTGTACTGCGGCAACGGCACTGCCGGCGAGCTCGGCGGCGCAGGCAGCGGCCTCCTGGAGACCTCGACGCTGAAGACCAACATGGCGTTCCGCGACCAGTACGTCGCCGCGGGCGGCACCAACGGCGTGTTCAACTTCCCGCCGTCGGGAACCCACGACTGGGCGTATTGGGGATCGCAGTTGCACCAGATGAAGCCGGACTTGCAGCGGGCGCTCGGAGCCAAAACGTAGGGTCGTTCCATGCCCGGTCGTCGCGCGCTCGCATCGGCCGCGGCCGCGGTCCTGCTTGTCGCAGGCGCTGCGCCGGCCGGCGCGCAACCACCAGCACCGCCCTCGCCGATCGTCCCTGCGCCAGTCCAACCCGCCAACATCGGCGACCTCAAGACCGAGGCCACCCAGTACTACGACAGCGGCGCCTACCTGACCGATCTCCAACTGGCGGCGGCGCCCGCGGTCGCCTGGATCGACGAAGAGGCGCCGCGGGTAGACCGACCCGCGGTGGTGTTCGACATCGACGAGACCGCGCTGTCCAACTGGGAAGTCATCGATGCCAACGACTTCGGCCGCGTCATCGACGGGCCGTGCATCGAGCTGCCGCGAGGGCCGTGCGGTTGGCGCGCCTGGGACCTGACCGCCCAGTCGACCGTCATCGAGCCGACGATGGACGTCTTCACCGCGGCCCGCGACCGCGCCGCCGCGGTCTTCTTCATCACCGGGCGTGACGACTCACAGCGCGCCGCCACCGAACGCAACCTGGCCGCCGTCGGCTATAGCGGATATACCCAGCTGATCATGGAGCCCGTCGGCGCGCACTTCGCGTCGGCAGCCGACTTCAAGGCCCCGCAGCGGGCCGCCATTCAGGGACGCGGCTACACCATCATCGCCAACATCGGAGACCAGCCGTCGGATCTCGATGGCGGTTTCGCCGAGCGGACCTACCTGCTGCCCAACCCGTTCTACCGAATTCCCTGAAGGGAGCGACATGGCCAACACGATGAGGGCCCAGCGGTTCTACGCCGATTCCAAGACCATTGCGGTGGAGGACGTTCCGATCCCGGAACCCGGTCCAGGCGAGGTGCTGGTCAAGGTGGCGTTCTGCGGGATCTGCCATTCCGACCTGAGCCTGATCAACGGTACGTTTCCGGCTCAGCTGCCGGTGGTGACGCAGGGCCACGAGGCCTCTGGCACCGTCGCCGCGCTCGGGCCTGGCGTGACCGGTTGGGCCGAGGGCGACCGGGTGGTGGTGGCCGCAGGCAGGCCGTGCCTGGATTGCGTGAACTGCCGTCGCGGCGACGTGTCGAACTGCTTGCGGATCCGGTTGATGGCGTTCGCCTACGACGGAGCCTGGGCGGAGTACACCGTCGCCCAAGCCTTCGGCCTCACCAGGATTCCCGACAACGTGCCGCTGGAGCAGGCGGCGATCCTGGCGGACGCGGTGTCGACGCCGTTCGGCGCAGTCGTTCGGACCGCCAAGGTCGGCATCGGGGAGGCGGTCGGGGTGTGGGGCGTCGGCGGTCTCGGCACCCACATGATTCAGCTGGCCCGCCTCGTCGGCGCCGCGCCGATCATCGCCGTCGACATCAAGCCCGCCATTCTCGACCGCGCGCTCGCCGTCGGGGCCGACCACGCGTTCGACGCCCGCGACCACGAGCTGGCCGCCAAGATCGTCGATGCCACCGGCGGTCGCAATCTCGACGTCGCCTTCGATGCGGTCGGGCTGAAGTCGACGTTCGAGCAGGCGCTGAACAGCCTGACCGTCGGCGGCCGGCTGGTCGGGGTCGGGATGAGTGCCGACGCGCCAACCATCGGGCCGACGTCGATCTTCAATCTGTTCAAGCGACAGGTGCTCGGCCACCTCGGCTACCAGAACGCGGACATCGGCACGCTGGCGCAGCTGGTCTCCCTCGGGCGACTCGACCTGTCGCGCTCGATCAGTGCCGTGGTGCCCCTCGAGGACGTCGCACTTGGCATCGAGAAGCTGGACAAGGCGGACGGCGACCCCATCCGGATCCTGGTCCGGCCGTAGCTAGCGCAAGTGCGGCGCCGCCTTGCCACTGATCAGCGGTAGGTCCAGATAGGTGGCGATGCCGGGCTCGGCCGCGCACACCGCGGGCACCGAGTTCACGCAGTGCGCGGCGGTCGCGACGATGCCGGACTCGGGGGGCTCGTCACCGAATTCGGACTGGAAGCCCTTGAAGCTCACGGTGATGTCGGGGTTGCCCTTGAGCTCGATCTCGTAGCGCTGGCCCGCGGGACCGAAATTCCATGCGGGATCGAGGTTCTCCTCGCCCATGAACCAGTTCACGGTGACTCGGACGACGACCTCGTCTCCGACGAGTGCCTCCCAGTGGAACTTTCGGGCGGCGACCTGGCCCGGCTCGATGGCGCCCATCGGCGAGTCGATGGGCGCGGTCGCGACCGCGATCTCCTGCCTGGCGCGGATCTTCGGGTCGACGTTGAAACCCGCCTCGTCGACGATCATCTTCACGGACTGGATGAAGCCGCCGTCGAGCAGCTTCTGCATCGGACCGGTCAGCGCCTTCTCCGGGGTGTCGCCGAAACCCATTACGTACCGCAGCACGTCGGGCGCCTCGTAGGTGCGCAGGTCGGAGAACTCCTCGGCCCGAACGAATGTCAGGCCGGTGGACATGATCGACATCATCAGCGGGAACTTGTCGCTGATGCCGCCGGGTGCGATGCCGGTGCCGTGCAACGTGACGTTGCCGGCCAGGGCCGCCTCCCTTAGCGGTGCCCCTTCCTTCTGGCCGGGGTAGAACCACCCAACTGGGGTCACGACGTTCTTGCCGGATTTCAGCAGCGCGGCCACCTCGTCGGGGTTGGGCATCAGGGGCGCGTAGATGACCGCGTCGGCGTCCAACGCGAGGATCGCGTCGATGTCGTTGGTGGCGGTGACGCCAATGGGATCGAGGCCGACGATCTCGCCGATGTCCTTGCCGCTCTTGGCCTCCGAGTGCACCCAGCAGCCGACCAGCTCGAGGTCGGGGTGCTCGAGTACGCCCTTGATCGCGGCGATGCCGACCCCGCCCGTAGCCCACTGCACGACCCGCAGCACCATGTCGACGTCCCTTCCAAGGGGTTCAAAACTAGAACACGTTCTAATCAGTTCTATACCACGCAACCACCGCAGGCGGCACAATCAGCGGTGATGAATCTCGACTTCGGCGTTCTCGGGCCGTTGCAGATGCGGGTCGACGGCGCACCACTGCCATTGGGCACGCCAAAGCAACGGGCCGTGCTGGCGATGCTGGTGATGAGCCGCAACCGGCCGGTGAGCAGTGACGCGCTGGTCACCGCGGCCTGGGAGCAGTTCCCGCCGCCGGAGCCCAAGGCCAGCCTCCACTCGTATGTGTCCAACCTGCGCAGGCTGGTGGCAGGCGCAGGGCTCGACCCGAAGATGGTGCTGGCGAGCGCACCCCCCGGCTACCGGCTCTCGGTCGCCGACGCGCACTGCGACATCGGCCGTTTCGTGGCGCACAAGACCGCAGGCGTTCAGGCGGCAGCGGCGGCCAGTTCGAGCAGGCCAGCAGGCACCTGCAGAGCGCGCTGGCGGAATGGCGCGGCCCCGTCCTCGACGACCTCCGCGACTTCGAGTTCGTCGACCCCTTCGCCACCGCGCTCGTCGACGACAAGATCGTCGCCCACACCGCCCGCGCGGAGGCCGAGATCGCGTGCAACCGCGCCTATGCCGTGATCGGGGAGTTGGAGACGCTGGTCGCCGAACACCCGTACCGCGAGCCGCTGTGGACGCAGCTGATCACCGCCTACTACCTGTCCGAGCGCCAGTCCGATGCACTGGACGCCTACCAGCGGCTGAAGTCGACCCTTGCCGACGACCTCGGCATCGACCCTGGGCCGTCGGTACGCGCGCTGCACGGACGAATCCTGCGCCAGGAGCCGCTGAACGTCAGGAAGGCCGCCCAGACGACGGCCGTGCACAAGAGCAGCAGCATCGACTTGCGCACAGCGGTCGGCACCCAGACCGCAACGGCCAGTCTGCGGGCCATCGAAGGGCCCAGCAGGGGTGACACTCATCCGCTGGTTGCGGCGGCGACCCGGATCGGGCGCCTGTCCGACAACGACGTCGTCCTCGACGATGCCAGCGTCAGCCGCTACCACGCGGTGATCATCGACACCGGGTACCAGCTACGTGATCACCGACCTGCGTTCGGCCAACGGGGTGGAAGTAGACGGACAGCGGATTCGCGGCACCGCGACCCTCGAACACGGCGATCGCGTCCGCATCTGCGATCACGAATTCGTCTTCGAGATCGGGCAGCCACCGACGTCGTCACCAGGTGGTTCCGATGTCATGCCCACAGCGACGCATTAGGGTGCTAGCTGGGATTACACCCAGGGGGAAACGCGTGGTTGTTCGAGGAGACGGCACATGAGCGAGCAGCCGAAGTCGCGGGAGGGCACCCAGTTCGGGCCCTACCGGCTGCTGCGGCTGATCGGCAAGGGCGGGATGGGCGAGGTCTATGAGGCCGAGGACACCGTCAAGGATCGCGTCGTCGCGTTGAAGCTGTTGCCCGAAGGCGTGTCCCACGACCCGGTTTTCCGCAAACGCCTGCAACGCGAGGCGCATTCGGCGGGACGTCTGCAAGAACCGCACGTGGTGCCGATCCACGATTACGGCGAGATCGATGGCGTGCTGTACGTCGACATGCGCATGATCAACGGCTCCGATCTACGCAAGATCCTGAAGAACTTCGGGCCGATGACGCCAGCGCGCGCTGTGGCCATCGTGCGCCAGATCGCATCAGCCCTCGACGCCGCACACGAGGGCGGCGTCATGCACCGCGACGTCAAGCCCGAGAACGTCTTGGTCAACCGCGACGACTTCGCCTATCTGGTGGACTTCGGCATCGCCAACGCGGCCACTGACGAGAAACTGACCGAATTGGGCACGGCCGTAGGCACATACGCCTACATGGCGCCGGAGCGGTTCACCGCCGGCGATGTCACCTACCGCGCCGACATCTACGCGCTGGCGTGCGTGCTGCACGAGTGTCTGACGGGGTCGCAGCCCTTCGTCGGCGACAGCGTCAGCGTGGTCATCACCGCGCATCTGATGAACGACATCCCGCGCCCGAGCGTGGAGCGCCCCGGTATCCCGGCGGCGTTCGATCAGGTGGTCGCCAGGGGCATGGCCAAGAAACCAGAGGACCGCTTCGCCTCCGCAGGCGATCTGGCGATGGCGGCCACCGATGCGCTGACCGCCCGCGACCAGGATCAGGCCGAGACCATCCTGCAACGCGGCGCGGCGGCCACCATGCCGGGGATGGCGATGGGTTCGGCGGCCACCTTGGCCGCGTACCCGCCACCGCCGCCGCCGTTCGGTGCCACTCCGGCGCCGTTCGCGGCGACCCCACCGCCGCAGCAGTACGGGTTCACCGGGCCGCCGACGCCGCCGACGGCCGGCGGCTCCGCCTGGCCCCCACCCCCACCCCCGCTGCCCGGCGCGACTCCGCCCGGCCAGAAGCCGAAGGGTGGCAACAAGGGGCCGTTGATCGCGATCGGGGCGATCGTCGGCGTCATCGTGCTGGCCCTTGCCGCGATCGGCATCTTCCTGCTCGTCAAGCCCGAAGACCACAAGGCGGGCCCGACGATGCCCACCGCGTCCACATCGAAGACCCCCGAGCGCTCGACCGCCACACGGACCAGGACCACCACCGACGAGCCAACGCCTACCGACAATCCGGACTCGTTCCAGGCCAAGCTGATGGCGCTGATCCCGACCGGCTACCCGACCAGCGTGTGCCAGGCGGCCAGCCCGCCATCGCCGGGAGCACTGGCGACCATCGACTGCGACAAGTCCGTGCAGCCAGGCGGGCCGGAGGCGGCGCGCTACTCGATCTTCGCGGACAAGGACCAGTTGATCCTGCACTTCAACGAGTCGCTCAAGGAGAACGAAGAGACACTGCGCTGTCCCGGCGCGGACGCCGATTCGCCGATCGACTGGAACTTCAAGGCCAACCCCGACGATGTCGCCGGCCAGGTGGCGTGCGGCACGTACAAGGGCAACGCCGACGTCATGTGGACCCAGTACGACCAACTCTTGCTGGCCGACGTGCAGAGCACCGACATGAACTCGCTGCACGACTGGTGGTTGAACTACAGCTGACCCAGTCCCGCTGCCGCCCGGAGCACAGCACCCGCTATGTTCGAGGAAACCGCAGCGTAGCGAAGGGACCACAGCCATGGCCAACCGAGTTTTCGTCGTCGGCGTCGGAATGACCAAGTTCGAGAAACCGGGTCGCCGTGAAGGCTGGGACTACCCCCAGATGGCCAAGGAATCCGGCACCAAGGCCCTCGAGGATGCGGGCATCGAGTACGGCGCGGTGCAGCAGGGCTACGTCGGATACTGCTCGGGCGACTCGACCTCGGGCCAGCGGGCGCTCTACGAACTCGGCATGACGGGCATCCCGATCGTCAACGTCAACAACAACTGCTCGACGGGGTCCACGGCGCTTTACCTTGCCGCACAGTCGATCCGCGGCGGGCTGGCCGACTGCGTGATCGCGTTGGGGTTCGAGAAGATGCAACCGGGGTCACTTGGCGGCGGCGCGCAGGACCGCGAGAGCCCGCTCGGCAAGCACGTCAAGGCACTGGCCGAGATCGATGAGTTCGCGTTTCCGGTGGCGCCGTGGATGTTTGGTGCTGCGGGCCGCGAGCACATGAAGAAGTACGGGACGACGGCCGAGCACTTCGCAAAGATCGGCTACAAGAACCACAAGCACTCGGTGAATAACCCGTACGCGCAGTTCCAGGAGGAGTACAGCCTCGAGGACATCCTTGGTGCCAGGATGATCTCCGATCCTCTGACCAAGCTGCAGTGCTCGCCGACGTCGGACGGCTCCGGCGCGGCAATCGTGGTCAGCGAGAAGTTCGTCGACGAGCACGGGCTGGCTTCCCAGGCCGTCGAGATCGTCGGCCAGTCGATGACCACCGACTTCGCCAGCACCTTCGACGGCAGTGCCGCCAACATCATCGGCTACGACATGAACGTCCAAGCCGCCCAACAGGTTTACGACCAATCGGGACTCGGGCCCGCGGACTTCCAGGTCATCGAGCTGCACGACTGCTTCTCGGCCAACGAGCTTCTGCTCTACGAGGCGCTCGGCCTGTGCGGCGAGGGCGAAGCACCCAAGCTGATCGACGACGGCGACACCACCTACGGCGGACGGTGGGTGGTCAACCCGTCGGGTGGCCTGATCTCCAAGGGTCATCCGCTGGGCGCCACCGGGCTGGCGCAGTGCGCCGAGCTGACCTGGCAGCTGCGCGGCACCGCCGACAAGCGTCAGGTCGACGGCGTGACCGCCGCGTTGCAGCACAACATCGGGCTCGGCGGCGCGGCCGTCGTGACGGCCTACCAGCGCGCCGAACGCTAGCCGTACTGGGATCTTCGCCGCGGGTCAGCGGTGGCACCGCGACC
>JAOPVF010000325.1 GCA_025963195.1 Mycobacterium sp.
CGCGATCTGGCCCACGGCGGGCAGACCGTACTGTCGGGCATAACCGAAGATCTGGTTCTCGACCGGCTGCCGGCCGACGCCTGGCTGACCGACCTTGGTTCGCATCAGCTGCGGGATCTGCCACGCCTGGAACGGGTGGTGCAGCTGTGCCATCCCGACCTCCGCAACGACTTTCCGCCCTTGCGCGCAGCAAAAAACACTGTGGCCCAGCATCTTCCTGTTCAGTTCACGAGTTTCGTGGGCCGCGAAGCCGAAATCGACGACTTGCGACTGCTCCTGGCCGACAACCGATTCGTGACGCTCACCGGCGCGGGCGGCGTCGGGAAGACGCGCCTGGCGGTGCAGGTGGCGGCCGAGGTATCCAGTGGATTCGGCGGCGGGATGTGGTACGTCGATCTGGCGCCGATCACCGATCCCGATCTGGTGGCGGTCGCGGTGATCCGCGCGCTGGGCCTACCCGATCAGCAGGGCAGCTCCACGATGGACATGCTGCTGCGGTTCGTCGGCGACCGCCGGATGCTGCTGGTGCTGGACAACTGTGAGCATCTGCTGGATGCGTGCGCGGCGCTGATTGTCGGCCTGCAGGGCGGCTGCCCTGCGGTGACGCTCATGGCGACGAGTCGTGAGCCGATCGGGGTGGCCGGCGAGGTGAGTTGGCGGGTGCCGTCGCTGTCGCTGGCCGACGAGGCGATCGAGTTGTTCGCCGATCGCGCGCGACGGGTCCGCCCCGATTTCGGCCTCACCGACGAGACCGCCGCCGCGGCGGCCGAGATCTGCCGGCGCCTCGACGGGGTGCCGCTGGCGATCGAGCTGGCGGCGGCGCGGGTGCGCGTTTTGTCGCTGACCGAGATCCGCGACGGCCTGCATGATCGCTTCCGGCTGCTGACCGGGGGTGCGCGCACCGCGGTGCGCCGCCAGCAGACGTTGCGGGCCTCGGTGGACTGGTCGCACGCGCTGCTGACCGAGCCCGAACGCATCTTGTTCGCCTCGCTGGCGGTGTTCATGGGTGGGTTCGACCTCGCCGCCGCAGAGGCGGTCGCCGGCGGCGGCGATATTAAACGCTTCCAGGTCCTGGATCTGCTCACGTTGCTGGTCGACAAGTCCCTGGTCGTGGCCGAAAGCGCAAGTGACTCAACGCGATACCGACTGCTGGAGACGGTGCGCCAGTACGCTCTGGAAAAGCTCGGCGAATCCGGCCAAGCCGACGCCGTGCGCGCGCGTCACCGCGACTACTACACGGCCCTGGCGGCGATGCTCGACACTCCGACATCCACCGGCCACGAGCAACTGCTCGAGCAGGCAGACATCGAGATCGACAACCTGCGCGCCGCGTTCACGTGGAGCCGCGAGAACTCCGATGTTGGTCTCGCCTCGCAGCTGGTGTCATCGCTGCAGGAGCTGTGGCTCGGACGGGGCCGGGTCCTGGATGGGCTGGCCTGGTTCGACGCGGTACTCGCCGACCAAGATGCTCGGCCCGGCGACGTAGCGCCGACAGTGCACGCGGCGGTGCTCGCCGACAAGGCCATGCTCAACGCTTTCATGGGTGCCACCAGCGACATGGAGCAAGTTCTTGAGGCCCTTGCGATCGCGCGGGAAGTCGACGACCCCGCCCTGTTGCTCCGGGCCTTGACCGCCTGCGGTTGTATCGCGGTCTACGACCCCGACGTGGCCCATCCCTACTTCGCCGAGGCGATCGGCCTGGCCCGCTCGATAGGTGACGAGTGGAGGCTCAGCCAGATTCTGAGCTGGCAGGCGGTCGGGGCGGTCATGGTGGGCGATCCGATCGCGGTTCGCGCGGTCGCCGAAGAAGGACGCGACCTCGCCGACGCCAATCGTTACGGGCACGCCTCGCGTGGGTGCCGGTGGAGTCTCGCTGTGGCACAGGGGATGGACGGTGACCCGGTTGGGGCCATCGCGAAGTTGAGTGAGGTGATTGCCGACGCCGACGCTGCTCACGACCTGTACTGGGGGTGCAACGCGCTCTTCATGCAGTCGCTCATGCTGGCGTATCACGGGGACCTGAGTGCGGCCCGGGGCGCAGCCACTGCGGCCGTCGATGCCGCCGCGGACCTCGGCGGGTTCTTCCCGGGCCTCGCCTACGTGGGGCTGACCGCGGCGACCCTCGCTGCGGGCGACGTTGCCGCGGCGGACGAGGCGATCACGGCGGGCTTGCCCTATCTCGGCATCCAGCCCAAGCAGGCGGCGATCTGGATTGCTTACGCGGCCCAGGCCGCGATGGCACGCGGAGACCTGGCCGTGGCCCGGCGCCTGGCCGATGACGCCGTCGCGGCGACCAGCGGCTTTCACCTGTCGCTGGCGCTGACGACGCGTGCGGGTGTTGCGATCGCGCAGGGTGAGCCCGAACAGGCCGACCGCGACGCACACGAAGCGCTGGCCACCGCTGCGACCACTGGGGCATATGGCGCCACCTCCGAAACTCTCGAGTGCCTTGCCGCACTTGCCGTCGGCGCCGGCAGTCAGCTTGAAGCGGCACGGCTCTTCGGCGCCGCAGACGCCGTCCGGAAGCGTGGTGGCTTCGTCCGCTTCAAGATCTTCGACGTGTTCGAATTCCCGATCGCGGCTCTTCGTGAGGCAATGGGCCAGCACGACTTTGAATCCGCATGGGCCGAGGGCGCCGCATTGTCCACCGAGGAAGCTATCGCCTACGCCCAGCGCGGTCGCGGCAAACGCAAACGACCCACCACCGGGTGGGCCGCACTGACCCCGGCCGAGCGCGACGTCGTCCGACTCGTCAGCGAAGGGCTCGCCAACAACGACATCGCCACCCGGCTCTTCGTCTCACCGCGCACCGTGCAGACCCACCTCACCCACGTCTACACCAAGCTCGGACTCACCTCGCGTGTGCAGTTGGCCCAGGAAGCTGCCCAACACACGTAGGCGGCCGAGACGGCAACTGCGGGGCCGCCGTCGCATGAGACGCCTATTGGGTGGAATGGCTTGGGAGACGACGACTCCTGCCGTCCGTGAATCTGTGAATCTTGCAAGGAAGTTCGGTATCCGAGGACATCTCTTGCCATGTCGGTAGTGCTCGCACGCATCATCTAGTCAAGATCGGCAACTGGAGGGCAGAGCCATGTTTCCAACCTTCCCCACATCACATTGCAGCGCGGCCGATGATGCAGACCGCCTTGAGCTGCCGCAGACGCTGCACGCCCAGCTGTTTCTATTGGCCTACGACAGATACCGACGCCGGCTCGACGGCAACGGCCGTTGGCGATTCGCCCTGGCATTGCGTACCGCAATGCTCACCGACCTCTACCTGACCGGTCATCTAACCGACGAAGACAACCGGCCCCGCCCAGCCGGCGTCACGCGTCCTCGCAATCCATCGCTGCACGCAGTGCTCGACGACATCGATGACAACCAGCCGGAGGATTGGATGCACGCGGTCGCCCGAGACCAACGAAATATCCCCGACACCGTCCATTTTGAGCTCGAAGCAGACGGTTGGCTGCGAGCGCAACGGCGCCGGGTGCTCGGCATCATTCCGTCCGCCCGTCTGCGATTGCATGACGAAGCTCTTGTCACGAGCTTGTCGAGTCGAGTTGTTACGGCGTTGCGTAACGCGATCGCCGGCCGACCTGCCGACGAGCGGGTCCTCGCCGTCGGACTGATCGGCGCTCTCGGGCAATTGCCTACCGTGTTCGCCTTCGAGGAAGCGTCGCGCCATCACCCGGCGCTTGAGGGTCTCGTTGATCGCGGCGCCCCGCCCATCACCGGCATGCGCGAAGTCATCGACGCCGTTCACAGCGCCATCGCGGCGAACGACACGGGCCCTTACTCAATGTGATGCGCATGATCACCCGGGGGTCGACTGGCCGCGGCGGACGACGAGGTCGTCCACACTGCGTCCGAGAAGGCATTACGCGAGGTGAGCGAGTGACAACACCAGGCGAGGGACCCGCTCAACGCCGTCTATCGGCCGAGGAGCGCATCGAGCGGCTCGACGGCGCAATCGCGCAGGAGACTGGTGTTGGCGGTCGGTTGAAGTCACACACTGCCACTCGCGCCGTCATCGTGTACGGCAGCGGCAATGTACTGATGCACATCACATTTGGGGTCCTCACGTTGTTTACGTGTGGATTTTTCGTGTTCCCATGGATCGTCTGGGCCAACACCATGCGTGAGGGCCGAGTGACAATCCAAGTCGATCCATACGGCAACATCACCCTGACACGCTGAACGTGCACGGCGAGCAAGGAGGTGAGCGGCCTTGTTGCACAGGTGGGCGCCATCGCGGCATGGTCGGATCTGCACGGTCGTCGAGTGCGGCGGCGCACCTTCCGTGCGGGCATGCCGGCTAGGTCCTGAATTGCGTGAAGTATGTCCTCCCAGGAAACGACGGGAACGCCGGCGTTACCACAGGGAAACAAGTCCTTACAAAACTAGCGTTGGTCAGCGGCCATCTCCAGAACGATCTGGCATGAACATGCGGCATTTGCCAGGAAGGTAGTTCAATGGATTCCCGTTCCGCTCTCACGGTGAGCATCGGCGTTCTCGGTGGCCTCGCCGTGGCGTTCACGGCGGACGTCGTCACCGTGCCAATTTGGGTGGTATTCCTCGCATGGGGGTCGTTCGTCTTCGTCGGTGGCGGCGTGTCCGGCTGGGTGCGCTCGGTGATTTCGAACATCGTCGGGGTGATCATTGCCACGGCGAGCTTGTTCGCAGCGCATTTGCTAGGTGGCAGTCTCCTAGCCACTGCGGTCGCCGTCGGCGTCGGCAGCGCACTGATGGTGCAGGCGTCCTGGGTTCCGCTGCTGGCCACCACGCCCGCGGTGGTGATCGGCTTCGCCTCGACGGTGTCCACGGTGGCCGGCAGAGGTCATGACGTCACCGTCGCCACGATCTCTCACCCCGGACTGGTGGCGGCATGCGCCTGCGTCGTCGGCGCAACCTTCGGCATCGCCGCGGAGTACCTGGCCGGTGCCATGACCAGCAAGGCCGTTCAGAACCCCATCGTCAACTCAGCGGAAGGCACTCCGGCGCAATGAAACTGCAGCACTATCTCGGCGGCCTCGAGGGCCTGCCGGAACCACTGAACCTCGAGAAGCGCGTCTTCGTCGAAGAGTGGGAGAAGCGCATCTTCGGCATCCACGTCGCGATGATGGGGCTGAGCAATCATCTGTCTTCCGCCCTGCCCGCCTACCCGATCGAGGAGGTGCCGACCGCCTTCCACGACGAATGGACGTGGGCGAGCCTGCGTACCGGCGCCGAAGCAATGAATCCGTTCGACTACTTCAAGTTTCGCTATTACGAGAAGTGGCTGGGCGGAATCACTTCGTTCTTCGTCGAACAGGGCTACGTCACCGAAGAGGAACTCGCGGCCAAGGCGTCCAGTCCTGTGCCGACCGAGCCGAATGTGGCGAGTGCCGCGGTCGACGACCAGATCGAGCAGTACCTACGCATGGGCGACAGCCCGAGACGGGATGTCGCCCACCCGCGATTCGCCGTGGGTGATCAGGTGCGCGTTACCGACGTGCCTGCGGCGGCGCACACCCGGTTGCCCGGCTACTTGCGCAGCCACGTCGGCACCGTGGAGCGGGTCTTCGAAGGTGACTACGCGTACTTCTGCCACACCGGCGACGGCATTGGCGAGCCGATGCCTATCTACATCGTCGAGTTCGCTCCGACCGAACTGTGGGGCGCACGCGCCGAAGACCATCCCAACTCCATCTACGCCGAGCTGTTCGAGGCCTACCTGCAACCAATCGAGGAGAACCAGTGAGTGATCAGTTTGCCTACCCCCCGGACCGGGAAGCCTCGAGTGCCGCCAAGGTTGCGGCGCTAGAGGCGCTACTCGTCGAGAAGGGCATCATCACCGGGCAAACCGTCGACAAGGTGCTCGCCTACTTCGAGTCCGAGATGACCCCACTGAACGGCAAGAAGATCGTCGTGAAGGCATGGAACGACCCGGAATTCGCCGCACGCATCGTCGTCGACACGCCGGCCGCCGTCGCCGAACTGGACCTGCCCGAGGGCATGGCCGGAGCCGAGGGGGAGCACCTGCAGGCCGTCGCCAACGCACCCGGCGTACACAACCTGGTCATCTGCACGTTGTGCTCGTGCTTCCCGTGGCCCGTCCTGGGCCTGCCTCCATATTGGTACAAGGACCCGGTGTTCCGCGCCCGCGCGGCGCGCGAGCCCCGAAAGGTGCTTGGCGAGATCGGCGTTGACCTACCGGACGACACCGAGATCAAGGTGTGGGACAGCAGCGGACACTCGCGGTGGTTCGTCATTCCCGAACGTCCTGCTGGCACTGAGGGTTTCAGCGACGACATGCTGATGGACCTGGTGACCACCGAATCGATGATGGGCGTCGCGCTGGCGCGGTCCGCATCATGATGCTGCACGAGACCTGCACCACCGATCAGGCCGCACCGCAGTTCGATCACGAGTGGCAACGACGAGCATTCGGCTTGGCGCTGGCGCTCTCGGAGTTCGGCCACTACGACTGGAGCGACTTCCAGCAGAGCCTGATCAAGACCATCGGCGACTGGGAGCACACCGCGCCATCCCAGCGCGACCAGTGGGAGTACTACGACCACTGGGTCAGCGCCCTGGAGAAGGTCGTCGACGATCACGAGGTCCTCAACGCCCCGCCACTGGACGCCGACGGACATGCAGTTCACCCCGAAGACGACCACGACCACTGAGTAGGAGCCCACCATGACGACTGCGTCACTTCCCACAGCAGGCCCGTTAGTTCAGGTCTCACCAGAGGCGATCTCTCGAGGCCGACTCGCCGTGATGCTTTCCATCACTGTCTTCCTCGCCCTGCTGGCGTACTACTTCGTCGGCGTCGACGAGGGCATGACGTCGGTGTTCGGCAAGACGATGGTGGTTCACGAATGGGTCCACGATGCGCGCCACCTCCTCGGATTCCCCTGCCACTGAACACCAGGAGCCCACTCGTGGAATTTCGCATCGTCCTTCGGGGCGCACTGGCCGGCGTGATCGCCGGCATCATCGGCTTCGTCTTCGCCAGGATCTTCGCCGA
>JAOPVF010000365.1 GCA_025963195.1 Mycobacterium sp.
TCGGGTTGCCGATCGATTCCCGCCTTGGCTACAAGGAGTCCATCTCCTATGCCACCCGAATTAGCGTCGACGGCATCTACCTGCACCAGCTGAATTCCACGGTGTGGGCGCAGGGCAACACCGACACATCGCACGGCTGCCTGAACCTGAACGGCGAGAATGCCGCGTGGTTCTTCAACTTCTCGGTGCCGGGCGACGTCGTCGAGGTGAAGAACACCGGCGGCGAACCGCTGAAGCTGTGGCAGAACGGCGACTGGAGTGTGCCGTGGGAGCAGTGGCGGGCGGGCAGCAAGCTCACCTGAGCGTCCCCCTACTTCAGCCGCACCATCCGGGTCGTCGAACTCTCATCCAACTCCACGACGTCCGAGCGCGACCGCAGGAAGTCACTGAAAGACCGGAAACCCAAGGACTTTTCGCTGAACGACGGATCCATCCGCTTCATCTGCGCCTTGACCGCAGAGTTGTGCAGCCAGTCGGCGTCGTCCTTCTCCAAGCCGATCTGCAGGGCGCGCTGAAGCAATGCGGTCGCCGCGGTCTGCGGGTCCGGCGGCTCCGGCTCCTCGTTGTCGGCCGGCCGCGCGGCACGTCGGCGCTTCCTCGGCGGCGCGGCCTCGGTCTCGGGCTCTGCCTCGGGCTCTGCCTCGGGCTCCGCGTCGGCCCCAGCGGGTTCGGGCTCGAACACCGGGACGCCGGGCAGGGAGTCGTAGATGACGAAGTCGTCGCACGCCGCGGCCAGCGACCGGCTCGATGAGCCGGCCACCCCGATACCCACCACGTACCGGCCGAGCCGCTTGCAGCGCTGCGCCAAGGCGATGTAGTCCGAGTCGCCCGCGACGATCACCACGTGCGTCAGGTCGGGCAGTCGGAACATGTCCTCGACGGTGTCGACGGCCAGCCGGATGTCGGCGCCGTTCTTGCCGTACGCCGCGGCCGGGAACAGCTGCACCAGATCGACGGCGCGCCCGACCAGCTGGCCGCGGTAGGCGGCATTCAGATCGGCCGACCAGTCCGCATACGCGCGGGTGAGTACCAGCGTGCCGAACGACGATGCGAAGTCGATGATCGCGCCGACGTCGACCGTCGCCCGCTCCAGCCGATCCGGGTGCTGGTCCAGCCCCTTGGCCTTGTCGCGCTGAAACGAGTTGCGGCCGTTCACTTGGTCATACCGCGAGATGACGATGTTGTCGAAGTCGAGGTAGACCGCGACGCGGGTGGTGGTGCCGGGCTCGGTCATGGCTTCAGTCTTGTCCTTCGACGCATCAACTCGACGCCTGACGGGTGCGGGCGCGTCGCACCGCTTCCTCGACCAACCGCTCCGCGATGAGGTTCAGCTTGACGTTCTCGGCCTGACTCATCTTGGCGAGCCGCTCGAACGCCTCCTCGGCACTGGCACCGGAGCGGCTGCGGATGATCCCGATCGCCTGATCGATGACCGTGCGGGAGCTCAGGGCGCGCTGCAGTCGGTCGGTGCGTTCCTGGGCCGACGCCAGCAGCTGCGCGTTGTACACCGACACGGCGGCAGGCCCGGCGAACTGCGCACCCAGTTGCACGGCGTGCTCGGCGAACGCATCGCGCCGGTAGGCGTAGGCGTTGATTGCACCGATCACCTGGTCGGCGATCATCAGCGGCAACGCCAGCACCGAGTGCACGCCCATGCGGGCGACGTGGCCGCCGAAGCGTGGCCAGCGGTCGTCGCTCCCGATCGAGCCGCTGACCGCCGGACGGCGCGACCGCATGCACGTCACGCATGGCCCCTCGTTGAGCACGTCGTACTGCAGGGCGTCGATGTCGCGGACGAATTGTGGGGTGGCCGCCCAGGTCTCCGCGCGTGGCGTGCAGGAATCGGCGTCGATCAGCGTCACGCCTGCACCGTCGACGCCGGGGATGGCTTGCACCGCGAACTCGGCGACGTCGTTGAGCAGATCCGGCACACTCCGGCGGTCGGCGACGATCTTGGCCACACCACTCAGACCGAGAAGCAGGTCGACCTCGTCGGATTCGAGTTGAGCCGGTGACAGATCAGCCCCCGGTGGCCCGTCCCAACCAGGCTGGGCGTCGTAGTCGGCCATACCCCTCCTCCTCGGGGCGGCAGGAGCGCAATCCCCAATCAGCGGCTCAATTTACCGCCGCGAACCAGGATGCGAGGAACTACGCTGACGTCAACCCTTAGGTGACGAGCGACATGGCGTGCGCGCGCCGCAGCTTGCCCGAGGGGGTCTTGGGAATCATGCCCGGCTCGAGGACGACGACGTTGCGCGGCCGGACGTCCACTTCGGCGACCACCTCGTGCGCCACCTGACGCTCGATGCGCCGCACCGCGGCGGGATCGTCGTACTCCTTGGACTCGACGGCGACGGCGAAGCTCTCCCGCGTCTGGCCGGCATTGAGTCGTACCGCGACCGCGCAGCCCTGCCGGACGCCGGAAACCCGGGCGGCAGCACGCTCGATGTCGGTGGGGTAGACGTTGCGTCCGGCCATGATGATGACGTCCTTGACCCGCCCGCACACGATGACGTCGTCGGTCTCGGTCAGGTAGCCCAGGTCGCCGGTGTCATACCAGCCGTCCTGGTCCTGCGCGCCGATGAAACCGGCCGCGGTGGTGTAGCCGATTGTGACCGGCTCGCCGCGGACCTGAAGAACGCCGACGGAGCGGTGGCCCAGAATGCTGCCGTCATCGCCAACGACGCGGATCTCGAGACCCTTGAGCACCCGACCCAGTGACACCAGTCGACGGGTGTTGCCCCGTGATGCGGGGACCGCACGGTGCAGGACGGACAAGAGGTCGGCGTCGACCTCGTCAATGACCATGCCGGCGCCGGACTCCGAGAACGACACCGCGACGGTGGTCTCGGCCATGCCGTAGGCGGGAAGGATGGCTTCGGGGCGCAGACCGAACGGAGCGCCCGCCTCGATGAGGTCCTCGACGTCGGCTGGCTCGACCTGCTCGGCGCCCGACAACGCCCACCGCAGCGAAGAAAGGTCGAACTGGCCCGGGGTAGCCTGCCTGCGCAATCGCTTGGCGAAGAGTGTGTAGGCGAAGTTTGGCGCGGCCGTCATGGTGCCCTTGTACTTGTCAATGAGCTTGGCCCACAACAACGTATCGCGCAGAAAATCCATCGGCGTGACCTTGACCAGCTCCGCGCCGAAGTACATGGGCACGGTCAAGAAGCCGGTCATGCCCATGTCGTGGAAGCAGGGCAGCCAGCTGACGATGACGTCGGTCTCGTGGTCGAACTCCGCCCCGACGAACATCGCCTCGGCGTTGGACACCACGTTGCGGTGGCTGATCTGCACGGCCTTGGGTGATCCCGTTGAGCCGGACGTCAGCTGCAGCAGGGCAATGTCATCGTCGTCGGTTTCGACGGGTTCGGCAGGGTCGCTCTGCAGAAGCTTCTCGATCGTCACCACGTTCAGGCCGAGCGCGGTCAGCAGTGGCTCGGCGGGCATGAACGGATCGGAGATGACGACTGCCGTGGCACCGATCATCTCGATGACCGCAGTTGTCTCGTCGGCCCAACGCTGCAGGTCGGTGCGCGGGGTCGGTTGATGCAGCATGGTCAGGCAGGCGCCGCGCATCCAGATGCCCTGGGCGGCCGGGGCGATCTCGACGGGAGCACCGGCCAGCACGGCGACGGCGTCACCGTGCCTCACACCGGCCGCGGCGAGACCGCCTGCGATCCGGCTGGCGCGCTCGTGAACCTCGGCCCAGCTGTGCCGAACCGGGGCGTCCGGCTCGCCGGTGACCATGCCCTTCGTACTGGTTTTGGCGTTGCTAAACATGGTGTCGGTGAATCGACTCACGACAATCCCCCTGACGGCGCCGCGGGTGCGGCATGTATCGGACTGTTGCATTGATCAGGCGCGTTCGATGTGCGGCGCGCTCGCGCGAGCAATGTAGTAATCAACTCGAGATCGTTTTGGTTACCTTGCGCCACATATCGAATCCAAGGACGCGGCGTGCGATGACCGTTGCCGGTCGGGCTTACCGCTGGATTCTCAGCCAAGGGACTCCGTCATTCCGAGAGCACAACCGTTCATAGAAGGTCGGCCTACGTCGGGGTGAAGAGCGGGCGCTCTCAACGGGGACTTCTTTGTCGCCGTCGTGACGGGTCCGAGTGGCTGGGGGATCAACCGGCTATGACCGTACCGTGCCAAAGCGCCCACACGCAGCAGTTGACTGCGAAAAACGGCTGTTAGATGGCCGTCCTAACGTCCCTAGCTGGGCAGGGAGTCCAGAATCTGGGGTGTCGGAACGTCGACGATATCGTCGAATTCGGGGTGTTTCTTGAGGTAGCCGGCCACCATCGGGCAAACCGCGACGATGCGTAGTCCGTCGGCGCGCGTCGCCGCCAATGCCTCGGAAATCAGCACGGTTCCCAGCCCGCGTCCGCCGAACGCGTCGTCGATCTCGGTGTGATAGAACACCCGCTGCCCGTCGCGTTCGGCAAAAGCCTCCAGCCCCACCGGCTTTCCCTCCACGCTGATGGTGAACTCGTCGGTCTTCTTCTCGACGGTCACGGGGGCGCCGGTCTTGTCGGTCAGCGGCATGGACGTTCCTCTCATTGCATACGATCGACGTATTCGACAGTACCCGTCGAGGCGGGCCCGATCCGAAGGCGTGCGATGGACATCGAGCACATCCACATCGACAACCAGTCGCGGGCGGCCTATCAGGCATTGGTCGGTGTGTCGACTGCGGTGGCAAGGACGGCTAGGGAAGCGGGCCTGACCCGTTGTCTGGTCGAACTGATCAACGTGCGGGTGTCGCAGCTCAACGGATGCCCTTCCTGCCTGGAGGTTCACCACCGGCGCGCGTTGGCCGCAGGCGTCACCGACAAACAGCTCGCGACGCTGTCGATCTGGCGGGACACCGAGTTGTTCGACGAGAACGAACAGGCCGCGCTGCGGCTCGCCGAGATCACCACCACGCTGCCCGACCATGACACCATGGAACGCGAATATGCCCGTGCCAGAAAGGCGTTCACCGACGACGAGCTATCCGCAGTGATTTGGGTGGCGACCGCCATCAATGCGTTCAACCGAGTGTCGATCCTGAGCAGGCATCAGGTCACGCCGTAGTAGCCGGCCATGTGACGGCGACTGTGCGAATTGATACAGTCTGCCCGGCGCGTCGCGTATGAAACCGCACGCTCGCGGTCACGCAATCGATGACCCACATTCGCTGCGAGGCGGGCACTTCGGCACACGGTCAGACGCTCGACCCAGCCCTTAGCCCGACCCCACTGTCATCGACCGCTACCGGTGTCCGCCGCCGCCGTGCCCGCCACCGTAGCCGCCGTGATAGCCGCCGTAATAGCCCCCGTAGAAGGGGTAGTCCCCGTAGTAGGGATATATGGGACCGACCGGGGAGTCGTCGATCTGTGTATTGCCCGGCGACTGGCACTGGGTGCCGGAGTTCAGGTCGATGCAGCTTTCTTGAGCCTGAGGGGGATTCCCCGCGGCTGTCGGTGCGGCGAGGGCCGCCGGTGCAGTGGCGATCGCTGCCGCGGCAGCGCCCGCCGCCAACAGCGGTGTGAGGTTCTTCAATCTGATCTGCATTTCTATCGCTTTCTCGGAGGATCCTAAACTGGACTCATTCCAGATCAGGACTCCATCCAGCGTTGCCCGCCATCGAACCCATGTCGTCCGTGCTGGTGCCAATCCATGCATTCCTGCTAGATGGAATCTGGGCCTATGACTGTCATCATCGGTCGCTCGCCGGGGGTCGTGGCGAGTGGATGCAGATCCTCGCAGGGCGTGGCTTCAAGTACGTCCCCGTCGACGAGTTGTCCGCGGTGATCTGGGTGGTGACGGC
>JAOPVF010000383.1 GCA_025963195.1 Mycobacterium sp.
TGCCCACCGAGATAGTGGTGGAAGAAGGCGACGGCGCCAAGCGCAACCGGGACCTACGGGCGGCGCAGGACGTCCCGGCCTCCTTTTCCCTCGCGCACGCGGGCGTGGTCGGTGTCGCGGGGCGGGATGAATGGCCGCGCCGGATGGCTCGCTGGCTTGCCGGCCAACTGGCCGTACTGCAGAGCCCCCGCGATGTGCAGCTGTACATCCTGACCGACCCGGCGGGCGCGTTCCTGTGGGAGTGGGCCGCCTGGCTGCCGCACACCCGGCCGCTGCTGGGGCAGCAGGCGCTGGCGCTGGTGGGCGCTGACGCCGAGACGCTGGGCCGCCGGGTCGCCGAGCTGATCGAGCTGATCAAGGCCCGCCAGCAGGCGCGGCTCAGTGCCGGCGCCGGCGCCGTGCTGGCCGACCCGGACGTCATCGTGGTGATGGACGGCGCCCGGCGACTGCGCGCGCTGCCGGGGATGGTGACCATCCTGCAGGAAGGACCCCCGGTCGGGGTCTACAGCATTTGCGTGGACTCCGACGAGCGCACCCTTCCGGAGGAGTGCACGACAGTCGTCGTCGGGGGAGCCGGCCAGCCGGCCAGCCTCCGCCAGCAGCGCGCCGCGCAGATCGACGGCATCCTCGTGGATGAGGTGGCCGACAGCTGGTTCGAAGCCACCGGACGCCGGCTGGCGCCGCTGCGCGATGTCAGCGACAACCAGGGCGAGGCCGCCCTGCCGGGGTCCGCACGCCTTTTGGAGGTCATCGGTCTGGAGGAGCCGACCGTGGCCGCGATCGCCGCGCGCTGGCGTTCCTCGGGCCGCAGCACCAAGGCGGTGGTCGGGTACTCGCTCGACGGCCCGTTCGCTCTCGACCTGGTCAGCCACGGTCCGCATGGCCTCGTGGCCGGCACGACCGGCTCGGGCAAGTCGGAGTTCCTGCAGACCCTGGTGGCTTCGCTGGCCGTGGCCAATCGCCCGGACGCCATGACCTTCGTCCTGGTGGACTACAAGGGCGGTGCCGCGTTCAAGGACTGCGTCCGCCTGCCGCACACCGTCGGCCTGGTGACGGACCTGGACTCCCATCTCGTCGAGCGTGCCCTCGTCTCGCTGGGCGCCGAGCTGACCCACCGCGAGCACCTGCTGGCGGCCGCGGGTGCGAAGGACCTGGAGGACTACCAGGACTACGCGAGCCGACGGCCGGAACTGGCGCCGGTCCCGCGCCTCCTGATCGTCATCGACGAGTTCGCATCCATGGCGCGCGAACTCCCCGACTTCGTCAGCGGCCTGGTGAACGTCGCCCAGCGCGGCCGCTCGCTGGGCATCCACCTGATCCTGGCAACGCAGCGCCCGTCCGGAGTGGTCTCCGCGGAGATCCGCGCCAACACCAACTTGCGGGTCGCCTTGCGGGTGACCGACTCCGGTGAGAGCACCGACGTCATCGACGCCCGGGAAGCCGCGAGCATCTCGGCGGCGACCCCGGGACGGGCCTACGCCCGGCTCGGGCACAGCTCGCTGATCCCGTTCCAGACCGGCCGGGTGGGGGGCCGACGCCCGCTGAGCAACCGGGCGGCCGAGGTCGCCGCTCCTTTCCTGCACCCGGTCTCCTGGCTGGAACTGGGCCAACCCGCACCGGAGCGCCCCCGCGACACCTCCGAGGCGGACGAGGCGACCGACCTGTCCGTCCTGGTGAAGGCGATCGAGCAGGCCAACACCATGGTGGGCATCGCCCCGCAGCGACGGCCGTGGCTGCCACCGCTGCCGCTGTCACCGGTGGTCGAGCTGGCCGCGGATCCGGTGCGCGGCACGCGCGGCGACCCGTCGTTCGCATGGGCGGTGCAGGACCTGCCGACGCAGCAGCGCCAGGAGCCGGTGACCGTCGACCTCGCCGCCTTCGGCCACCTGCACATCGCCGGTGCCCCGCGCTCCGGGCGCTCCACAGCGCTGCGGACCTTCGCGGCCGCCGCGGCCAGCGCCTCCAGTGTCGCCGACCTGCACCTGTACGGACTCGACTGCGGCAACGGCGCCCTGCTTCCGCTCACCAGACTGCCGCACTGCGGCGCGGTGGTGCAGCGCTCGGAGGCCCACCGGGCCGCCCGGCTGCTGAACCGCCTGCACACCGAGGTACTGAACCGCCAGCGGTTGCTCGGTGAGGGCGGTTTCGCCGATGTGGCCGAGCAGCGCACGGCCAGTCAGGAAGCAGCGCGGCTACCCCACATCGTCTTGTTGCTGGACCGCTGGGAAGGGTTCATGGGCACCCTCAGTGAGTACGACGGCGGGGCGCTGACCGACCTGGTCCAGACCCTGCACCGGGAAGGCGCCAGCGCCGGGGTGCACCTGGTCATCGCCGGTGACCACATGCTGCTGAGCGGCCGGATGAGTTCGCTGTGCGACGACAAGCTGGTGTTGCGGCTGTCCGACCGCAGCGACGCCAGCCTGGCCGGGCTGAACCCGCGGAAGATCCCGGAGCACCTGCCGCCGGGCCGCGGTTACCGGGCGACCAGCGCGATCGAGACCCAGGTCGCGCTCGTGGCGGCCGACCCGAGCGGCCCGGCGCAGGTCGCGGCACTGCACGCGCTGGCGGCTCGACTCGTCGAACGGGAGGCCGCGGTCGCGAAGGCATTGCGGCCCAATCGGATCGCGGTGCTGCCCACGCAGTTGTCGTTCGAGCAGGCGTGGGAGCAGGTCGGGCCACCGGAGCCGATGTGGGCGCTGCTGGGCCTCGGCGGCGACGAACTCGACGCGGTCGGGGCCGACCTGAGCGAACAGCCGACGTTCCTGGTCGCCGGACCTTCCCGGTCCGGTCGCAGCACAGCGCTCAGCGTCATGGCGGAGTCGCTGTTGCGCGGCGGTACCGAACTGGTCATCGGCGCCCCGATGAACTCCCCGCTGCGTGGCTTCGAAGGCCGGTCCGGCGTGCGCGGCGTCATCACCAGCGAGGCCCCCACCGAGACGCAGCTCGCCGAGCTCCTGGACCCCGGCGACGGCCCGGTGGTGCTCCTGGTCGACGACGCCGAGGTGTGGCGGGACGTGCCGTGCCGGGACTGGTTGAAGGCGTTCGTCCGCAAGGCGTCAGGCAGCAGGCGAGGAGTGGTCCTCGGCGGGGACGTGGCCTCGATGGCAATGGGCCTCTCCGGCTGGCAGGCGGATTGCAAGAAGAACCGACGCGGGGCGCTGTTGTCGCCTCCCAACCTGGGCGACGGCGACCTGGTGGGCGTCCGGCTGTCCCGGTCCCAGCTCGCCGCCAGGGTGGTTCCGGGCCCGGCACTCGTACACCTGGGTACCGGCAGTCTGACGACCGCGCAGATCCCGATGCCGGAGCCGGCCCCGCTTGGCAGACCCATGAGCCCGAACCAGGAGCAGTGATGGCAGACGTCGTGGTGAAGGACCTGGCGGATCTGGTCGACAAACTCGAGGAGCTGATCCGCCAGTTCGAGAAGGCGCTGGACCTGCAGAACGACGACAAGGGGCTGTGGGGTCAGCTCAATGCCAACCTGTCGATGGGCGACTTCGCCGACAACTGGACAGCCCACCGCAACGCCATGGTCAAGGCCATGCGGACGATGAGCGACAGCGTGAGCAAGGTCGACAAGGCCTGGACGCAGGCAGACGTCGAACTGAGCAAAAAATTGGGCAGCAAATGACGAGAAGGGCCGGGGAGAACCGATGACCGTCCGGAATCTTGGCGACTGGTCGCCGTTGGGCTTGCACGCCGATCCCATACATACCGATCTCGACGTGGTGGAAGCGGCACGTTCACGTTACCAGGGCGTCGCCGACTTCCTCGGTATTGCGATTGCCAGGCTGCAGGAGATCGTGGACACCAACAGCGAAGGCCTCGCCGGTCAGTGGGTCAAAGGACTGCAGACAGACGCGGGTTCCCTCAGGGACAGCCTCACCAAGGCCAAGGGGCGCTACGACGGTGTCGCTGGGCAGATCAGGAAGTACCAGCCCGAGCTGGCTACAGGGGTGCAGGAGACCGAGGCCGCACTTCAGGATGCCGAGACGGCCGCCGACACCATGAAAAAGGCTCAGGCCAAGCCTGATCCGCAAAAGAGCACGGACGGCACTCTCTCTTCCGAAGAGCAGCTGAAGGCGGACGACAAGAATAAGGCTACCGCTGCGGCCGAGGACGCGGCGACGGCAGCAAAGGCGCGCCTGAACAGGGCGATGGACGCTCTCAACGTGGCCGGAAAAAGCTTCGGCGACGCGGTCAGCGAGAGGAACTACCAGGATGGTCTGACCGACTCCTACACGGACAAGATGGACGCCGTCATGCAGAAGATAAGTCAGGCCTTCGCCATCATAGGCATGGTCCTGGGCGTCCTCGCGATCCTGATACCCGGTGTGGACCTCCTGGTCATCGGTGCAGTGGCGGCCGGTGCCGTCGCACTGGTCGCCGACAGCGTGCTGTACCACGACAAACAAGGCAGCATCTTGGACGTCGTGATGGGTGCCCTCGGGCTGGGCATGGCCGGCCTGGGCGCCGTGTTCTCGGCGATGGGCAAGGAGATCGCCGCTGTGGCCAAGGGCGCCGCCGGCCTCGGCGGAAGAGCACGGCCGGTCTCCGGACTGGGCGGCTCCGACATCGAGATGGTGCCGATGCGGCCGACCGTCCCGAACGAACCCGTACCGCCGACGCGGCCCGCGCCTGAGCCGCCCGCTCAACCTCATCCGCCCGCGCCGACGCGGCCCGCGCCTGAGCCGCCCACCTCGACCGAACCCGCCCCCCCGGTACCGAACTTCTCCAGGCCGTTCGGGCCGAACAACTCGCTCCCGCCGACGCGGCCCGCGCCTGAGCCGCCGACCTTGGCCGAACCCGCCCCCCCGGTACCGCACACCCCAGAATCACCCCTGCCGCCGGTTGGGGACACCACCGGTGGCCCCGGATTCTGGCAGAACGTCGGGTCGAAGATCCCGCCGGAGACCCGTGAGCTGTGGGGACCGTTGGTCAGCGATCTGGCAGCGTTCAAGGGCGGCCCGACCAGCGCGCTGTGGCAGCCGTTGTTCAGCGATCTGGGGACGTTCGGAAAGAACCTCGCCAGCATCACCGCCGGTTTGAAGCCCGCCCAAGACCTTGCCGCCGTCGTGGAGGCGGCCGGTCTGAAGAAGATCTCATCACTGTGGTACGTCTGGGGAGGCGTGAACGGCACCTTCACCATGGGCAATCTGATCTACACCGGCGGACGCTACCCGAAAAACGAGTGGATCCCGCCCGTCAACCTGCCGGGTGTGGCTGCCTCGTGAGCCGCGAGGAGGAGGCGACGAACGACGATACGCCGGCCCTGACGCGGCTGCCGTGGCACTGGGAGTGGGTGCCCAACGTCCGGCCGGGCGAGGAGAAGCGGGAGGTGTGGACCAAGCACGTGGTGGCCCTGTTCGAGGACTGGACGTCCGAGGGCGTGGCTGCTGCGCGCCTGGCGGGGCCGGAGGGGGAGATCGAGTTCCCGTTGGCCTCCGGCATGGTGGGGCGGGCTGCCGCGGAGTGGCTGCTCGCCCGTGCGGAGCGATTGCCCGAGTGGTCCCGGCTTGCCTGGGGCGCGGTGTTCGTGGCGGGCGGCCCACACTGGGCGCCGATCCCGGTCCTCGTGGAGTTCTGTCAACCCGTGGCAGATGATCCCAACTACCTGATGGAGATCGTGGGTGCTACCGGTCTTCATGGTGACGCCCGGTCGCCGGCCGTGGACTACGTGACTACCCCGATCGGTGACGGGGTGCGGGTGTTCGCTATGGGGCGGACCCCGCAGGGCCAGGCGTTCGGGCGGCTGGACGCGGCGCTCCGGCTTGATGTGCCGCCGGGCGAGGGCGCGCCGAGTGTGAGTACCGATGTCGTGTTGACCACGCGGGTTTTCGAGTTGGGGCTGATGGCCCTGATCGGCGCAGGAGTGGAGCAGTTGATGCAGCGGATCGCCGACGACTGCGCTCCCGGGCCCGACGCGGGGCCGGCTCGGCTTGGTTTCGTCGCGGTCACCGAAGGAGAAGCGCCGTGATCGACTTCGAACTCGCGGTCCCCGACGGCTGGGTGCAGATCCCCGTCACGCCCGATGCGGCCAAGCTTCGCCGCAGGATCATCGACGTGGTGATCAGGCACCACTTGCCCGACTCGCTGCCGCAGGACAAGGCGGGACCGTGGCGCAGGATGCTGCGTAAGGCGCTTGCCGAGGCGACCGACGAGGCTGGACGGCAGGGCGCTCGTTCGGTGCTGTTGCCGTTGCGGGAGTTCAATGGCGTCCGGCTGCCGGGATCGATGGTGGTGACAGTTCTCGAAAGCGAGGACGAGAGCGAGGACCCGGAGCAGTTGCTGGCCTCCATCCTCGCCGACGCGGGGGCCGACGGGACCTATCTGGAGATCGGTGGATCTCCGGCGGTACGCGCGGCCTCGGTCGTGGAGAGCAGCAAGGTCGGGCGCAAGGCTCCTTCCCGGCAGGTCTCGTACTACGTGTCCAATCTGGACGCGCCCGGGGTGTGGGGGCTGCTGACCTTCACCGTACTGACCGACGGCGACGTCGACGCCGAGCCGGTCCAGGCGGTCGTGCTGCTCTTCGACATGATCGTGCAGACGCTGCGCTGGGCGGATCGCCTCGATGTCCCCACCGAGGACGAGGTGCTGGCCGAACTGGCCGAACTGGCCGAACTGGCTGAACTGGCCCAATCGGCCAGAGTGGCCGCCTTGGCCGAGCCGGCCGGACCGGACACCGCGGTCCCGACAGTTGCGGGGGCCGGCCCCCGGACGCACTCTGAATGAATCATGAAGAACGCGTGATGCCGGCTTCGCCAGGCTGAGCGTATGTCACTCGTCACCACGTCCGGGCCGGTCAGCCCCGGCCCCAGCCGGATGCGGATCGCCATCACCAGCCCGGACATCCTGGCCCAGATCCGGCAGGTGTTCGCCGGCAAGAACCTGGCCGTGGAGATCGTCCACATGCCCTACGTCGAGGTCACGGTCAGGCCGGTGGCGTCCACCGACCACTCCGCGGTCGGGCCCGTACTGCCCCGGCTGCCCGGCCCCGGCTCCCCGGCAGGTCCCCCGGCCGCTCGCCGTCTGTGTGCGGAGTACCGGCTGAACGTGGTCGAGGTCGGTGGCTGGCCGAGGGCCGAGCACGCTGAACCAGAGGGTCCTCGGCAGCTGAGTGCGGTACCGGCTCCCGACGCCGACAGTGTGGTGGCCGCCTTGTCGCAGCGTCAGCACGAGGTGATGGGCCTGGTGTCACGCGGCGTGCGCAATGCCGAGATCGCCGCGCGGCTGCATGTCAGCGAGAAAACCGTGAAGAACCACATCAACCGGATTTTCAGATCGCTGGGCGCGGGCAGCCGGGTCGAGGCTGTGCTGATCTGGCAGCGCCACCAGCGCGACGCCGCTAACCGGAGCGGCGCACCGAATCCCGCGAGCCCGCTGACGGAGGCTCAGCATCCAGACCACGGACGAACTCGGTGACCTCGGCGACCTCCTCGGCGCCCAGTTGCTCCAGCAACCGCAGCGCCCGGGTCGCCAGGTCATGGGCCGGCCGGTGAGCGGGCCTCGCCTCATGCACCTTGGCGAGACCGAACAAGGCCAGAGCCTCGTGGTAGCGGTCGCCGCTGGACTCGCTGAGTGACAGCGCACCCTGGAAGTGCCGCAGAGCCGTCCCGGCGCGGCCGAGCCCGTGCTCCGCCACCCCCAGGTTGATCAGAATATTGGCTTCGATCAGCACGTCCTGGCAGTGCCGGGCCGCGACGAGCCCGAGTGTCCCGCACTGTAGTGACTCCTCGAACCTGCCCAGCTCGGCAAGCAGTTCACTCAGGACATCCAGGCATCCTGCCTCGTAATACTCCAGCCCGCTGCGGCGTGCCAAGGCCAGGGCCTGATCGGCATAGGGCAGAGCGCCCGCGTAGTCCTTGGCCTCTCGAAGCGTCGACGCCAGATTGGCGAGAAGGCTGATCCGCCGCACGTCGTCGTCGGGACTGTCGAGTAGCCGCAGGGCACGGTGGAGCTGCTGTACCGCGACATCGTTATCACCCGTTCGGGCGTATGCCACGCTCAGGTGATTGAGCAGGGCCGCCTGGGCCCGCCGATCCTCGATCATCTCGGCGCTCCGTATCCCGAGCCGCAGCGTCTCGACCCACTCCCCGGCCTGCCCTGCCGCGTAGAAGTAGTCGAAAAGCAGGTAGGTCAACTGCCACGCCTGACGGTGACAGCCGGTCTGCAGTGCTGTGCGCACGAGCGGCGCGATGTTGTCCCACTCCTGTACGCACCAGGCCACGACCTCCTTCTGGTTGTCGAAGCGCAACGGCTCGTGGGCAGTCCCGGTGACGGGGCTGAACGGGAGCTTGACCCTGGTGGACCGGTACTCCGGCGTCAGGGTCTGCACGTACCAGTCGAGCATCCGCTGAAGCGCCTGCCGGCGTGCCGTGCTCGTCTCGCCGTCGCGCGACATCTCCTCGGCGTAGATGCGGGTCAGGTCGTGCATCTGGTAGCCGCCGCCGTCGATCTCCACCAGGTGCTGGGCGGCCAGGTTCTGCAGCGCGGCGGCTGCGGCAGGCGGCGGGACGTCCAGCAGAGCGCCGGCCGGCTCCGGACGGATGGCCACCCCGGGGAACAGCCCCAACGTGCGGAAGACATGGGCCGCTTCGGCATCGAGCCTGGTATACGACCAGGACAGCACTCCGCGCACGGAGCCCAGTTCGTCGTCCGGGATCTGCAGGGCGTCGAGCCGATGGCGAACGTTCTCAAGATCGGCCACCAGGTCGGCGATCCGCGACCGGGACCCCGTGGTCGCCTGCTCCGAGGCGATCCGCAGCGCCAGCGGAAGGTGACCGCACAGCTCGGCGAGGCGCTGTGCTGCCGACGGTTCGGAGTCGATCCGCTCAGGCCCGATCGCGGAGGAGAGCAGCTTCAACGACTCGTCGGCGGTCAGCGGGGCCAGGGTCACCCGGCGGGCCGCGTACCGCACGGAGAGGCCACTGAGCCGGTTGCGGCTGGTCACGACCACAAAAGAGGGGCCACCGCCCGGCAGGAGGTCCTCGACCCGATCTGCGGAGTCGGTGTTGTCCAGCACGATGAGCATGCGCTTGTCCCGAACGATGCTGCGCCACAAGGCGGCCCGCGGCTCGTAGTCGGCCGGGATCGTGCCTGCGTTCATCGAGGTGAGCAGGTGGTGCAGGGCATCCATCGGCTCACGCGGCGGGTGCTTGGGGTCGAAGCCGCGCAGATTCAGGTACAACTGGCCGTCGGGGAAAGCGCCGGCCAGCAGGTGAGCGCAGTGCACGGCCAGCGCGGTCTTGCCGACTCCGCCGACTCCGCCGATCGTCACGATCTGCGGTGACCGCGCTTCCCCGGCCACGTTGTCGGCCGATGCGGTGTGCGCTGCGTCCAG
Source organism: Mycobacterium sp. (assembly GCA_025963195.1). Taxonomy (GTDB): domain Bacteria; phylum Actinomycetota; class Actinomycetes; order Mycobacteriales; family Mycobacteriaceae; genus Mycobacterium. The sequence continues at coordinate 9,338 of JAOPVF010000383.1, forward strand.
CACCTCCTGGACGGCGGCGACCCGACCGACGAAGTCGCCAACGCCGCGTGGGAGTTGCGCCGGTGTGACCGCTGCGGTGGTTGCTGCGGTGGTTGCTGCCGCGGTAGGCGGCGCGGACCGGGTGGTGCGCGTCCTGACGTTGTCCGACAGAATCGACGAGTTCAGGTCCTGCAGCTCGGCCGACGGGTCGATCCCCAATTCCTCGGCGAGCACCGTCCGCAGGTCCTTGTACTGGGCGAGCGCATCGGCGGTCCTGCCGCTTCGGCGCAGTGCCGTCATCAGCAGGGCACGCAGCCCTTCGTCGTAGGGGTTGGCCGCTATGTGAGCTCTCAACTCGTCGGCCACCGTGTCCGGTTGGTCGAGATCCAGCAGAAGTTCGGCGCGCTCCATGAGCAGCCGGAGCCGTAATTCCGATGCCCACGCACGGTACTCAACGGCAAACGGCCCCGGCAGGCCGCCGAGTATGGAACCCGGGCGCCAGCGGGCCAGCGCCTCGCCATAGGCGGTGACCGCACTGGTGGGCTCGTGCCGGGCCCGATCGGCCCTTGCCTGTGCCGCCAGCCGCTCGACCACTCTGGCGTCGACCTGCTCGGGGTCGAGCTGGAGTGTGTAGCCCGATCCTGAGTTGACCAGCGGCTCGCCCAGGCCGGACAGGGCTTGGCGCAGACCGGACAGATAGGTGTGGACGCTGCCTGCTGCGGTGGTCGGCGGCGTGGAGTCCCAGAGGCGGTCGATCAGATCGTCCCGCGACACGAGGCTGTTGGTGCTCAGGGCGAGCACGGCGAACATGGCCCGTTGCTTCGGTGGGCCGACGGCAACCTCTCGCCCGCCGGCGTACACGCGGAGTGGTCCGAGAGTCTCCACTTCCAGCCGAAGGTTCTCCATGAGGTTCCTCTCGAGGAGGCAGTGTTCTGACTGCTTCACGGGGGGTGAGGTTCACCTGGGGTGAGGCGTGCGTTCACGATTCCGACGCCTGCGAGGCGGGTGCGAGCAGCGCCGGCAGTTCGGCCCCGGGCGCCCGCAGGTGATCGCGGCGGCCTGGGTGGCCAGCGTCAGCGCAATCGTGACCTGCGGTGACGGTTGGCGGTGCCGGTCGCGGGCTGCAGTGGGAAGTGGCCCGAGGCGCGGACCTCATCGCCACTGCTTTCGTCAAGGAGGCCGGTCTCAGCAGTCCGCCGGCACGCCGACCATGAGGGCGTCCTCACCGACGGCGTCCAAAGACTGGCCGCCTTTTGCGTTGACGCTGACATCTCGATAGTCCATCATTTCAGATGACGCTGTCAACTCTACTTCTTCCGCAGGCCGTGCGGCGGTACGCGCAGCGGTCGGCCTTCGCGTTGCCCGCGTATCCCCTGCGACAGGACGTCGAGATCGCAGCCGCCTCGACGCGCTCCTCTGTGCGGACTTGCCGTTCTGTGGAGTCGACGGATCACTTGCCCTTGCGGGGGCGCTCGGAACGGGTGGTCAAGAGCAGTCCCGCCAGTGCCGCGACGGCGAGCACGATCAGTAACAGGGCGTAATCGCGGGCGGAACTGATCAGTCCGCCGCCGTGCACGACGAGGATTCCGGCGGTGATCGCGGGCAAGCCCATGCCGCAATAGGAGACGATGTAGAGGACCGACAGGACGCCGGCCCGCTCACGCGGTGGCGCCAGGGGGATAACGGTGCGAAAGACGCCCTGAAGTCCGGCACCGAACCCAATGCCCGCCACGACGGTGCTGGCGAAGAATCCGGCCGCCGAGGACTCGTCCACGGCGGCCAGCGTGCCCGCCGCGGCCGCCATTGTGGCCGCAATGCCGCACAGCATCACGGTACGGGGCGGTATGCGGCTGAACGCGACCGCGGTGAACGACGAGACGACGGCCAGCAGGAAGAAGGGTAGTCCGCCGATGACCGCTGACGCGGACCCGGACAGCTGTTGGGCGAGTGCCGGGCCGAGCGAGCCGTAGAGCCCCGAGAGCGCCCACACGGCGAACAGGATCGGCGCCGCCGCGAGCACCGGGCCGCGCGTACCTCGCGGCACGGCAAGCTCAGGGACGAGAGCGGCGCGCAGGCCCGGCTTGCGGGCGCTCGTTTCCGGCGACACAGCCACGCCGATGCCCTGCAGGACGAACACTCCGATGAGCACCAGGTACACGACATGCGTGGGCGCCGGGACATACTGGGCCAACAGCCCGGACATCAGTGAGCCGACGCCGGTGCCCACTCCGGGGGCGGCCGCGTTGGCCACGGCGCCACGCGCGGGGTCCACGTCGAGCATCGCCGCCCCCAGCGCGCCGAGAGCCGCGCCGGTGGCAAGGCCCTGAAGCACGCGGCCGACGAGCAGGGCATCGACGCCGCCCGCGGTGGCAAGGACGACCGCCGCAGCCATCTGCACCGCGAGTGCGGCCAGCAGCACAGGCCGACGGCCGGTGTGGTCGGATACCCGTCCGAGGATGAGCAGGGCGAGCAAGACGGCGATCGCGTACGCACCAAAGATGACAGTGGTGGTGATCGGCGAGAAGTGAAACTCTCCCGCGTATGTGACGTACAGCGGTGTCGGCACGCTGGATGCGGCCAGGAAAGACATGACCATCGACGCCGGCAGTGCCAGGCGGACGGGGCCGGAGGGCTGGACACCGGCAGCAGCGGCGTGGCTCGCCTGGCCCGCCGGTGGCGGCTCGGTGCTCTGCTGCGAAACGGATTTGGACATGTATCCAGCCTCTGCGCGGGGCATCCGTTCCACGAGTGGCAACATTGCCTACTTACAATAGGATGTTGCCATGACTCCCCACCGGGTAGCAGTGCTCGCACTGGACGGCGTCACCCCCATGGCCTTGGCCATCCCGGCGCAGGTCTTCGGCCCCCGGCCGGAGACTCCGTACCACCTGACCGTGTGCGGACTGACTGGCCAGGTGGCCACCACGGGCGGTCTCAGCGTGGCCGTCGACGGTGGGCTCGCTCAGGTCCGCGCCGCAGACACGGTGGTCGTGCCCGGGCTCGATCTGAGTCTCCGGCCCCTGCCCGGGGTCGTGCTCGACACCCTGGCCGAAGCGCGCGCCCGGGGGCGGCGGGTCGTGTCGATCTGTAACGGCGCGTTCGCTCTGGCCGCGGCCGGTGTGCTGGACGGGCTCCACGCCACCACGCACTGGGAGAACATCGATGAGCTCGAACGGGAGTTCCCGGCGGTTCACGTGGACCGGGACGTCCTTTACGTCGATGAGGGGAAGGTGCTCACCTCGGGCGGGGTGTGCTGCGGCATTGACCTGTGCCTGCACATCGTCCGCAGCGACGTCGGCGCAACGGCGGCCAACCAGATCGCGCGCCGTCTCGTGGCCCCGCCCCATCGGGACGGCGGCCAGGCCCAGTACGTGCCCGCGCTGGTGCCGGCTACCGGCGACACCTCGCTGGCCGGCACGCGGGCGTGGGCTCTGGAACGTGTCGAGCAGCCGCTTTCGCTCACCGACCTTACCCGCCACGCCGGCATGTCCCAGCGCTCCTTCATGCGCAGGTTCACCGCCGAGACGGGTACCACCCCTTTGCAATGGCTGACCAGCGCCCGCGTCAGCCGGGCCAGGGAACTGCTGGAAACCACCGAGCTCCCGGTTGACCAGGTGGCCCGGGACTGCGGGCTAGGCACGGCGGCCAACCTGCGGCTGCACTTCCGGCGCACGCTCGACACCACGCCAACCGCCTACCGGCGCACCTTCACTCGCCGCGGTTCCTCATGACGGTCCACAGCGCTACAAGGTGACGCACCTGCGGGATCTGGTCAGTTGCTGATGGTCCGAACCAGGAGGTCGATGATCCCGTCGCCGTCGACGCCCCACTTGTCCGGTGGGAGGTGCCCGCTCAGCTCCAGGTCGGCGATGCCGTGCGCGGTCGCGAACAACAGGCCTGCCACGGGCAGCGCGGGGTGTTCGACGATTCGGCCGACGATGGCCAGGAAGGCGTCCTGCGCGAGGGTCACCGCCTGGATCGCGGCGGTCGCATCGCCTGTCGGCCGGGAGAACATCAGCCGGTACAGGTGCGGACGTGCCCGCGCCACCTGAACCGTGACCCCCAACGCGCCGCGCAGTGCTTCGTCCGGGTCCAGGGCCGGGTCGGCCGCGAGCGCGCGCAAGCGGGCGGCAAGCGCGTTCCACGCCGCTGTGGCCAGCGCCATCAGCAGGTCGTCCTTGTCGTCAAAATGGCGGTAGGCCGCCGAACGCGACACGCCCGCACCGCTTCCGACCTCGCGAAGCGTCACCGCGTCGACTCCGCCGCTGTCCAGGAGCGCCGACGCGGCGTCGAGGAGCGCCTGCCGGGTCGCCGCTGCGGTCTCCGCTCGCTTAGCCATCCAGGCATTCTACAGTTGACAATGTCCGCTGAAAAGTGGCACGGTGTTGACAGCGTCAACTCAATCTCCGAGGGGCGCAGCGCGGAGCACCGCACATAACCGTCCGCTCATGTGCGGCCCGCTTGAGAGAACGGGAACGGTGCCATGCACACGCTGATCATGACTGGTGCGACACGCGGGATCGGCCGCGCCGCGGCCGCGGACATCCTGCGCATAGACCAGGAGACACACCTTGTCCTGCTCGGACGGGGAGAGCCCGGCCGCCGCACCCTGGACGAACTGCGGGCCATCAGTGGCAACGTCACGCTGGTGGACACCGACCTGGCGAGCACCGACAGCATCCGGTCCGCCGCCGCGGAGGTGAACCGGCTGTTCGACGAGGGCGAACTCCCGCCCGTGCGCACCTTCGCGGGCAACGCCGGGCTCCAGTTCGTCGACGCCCTGCATACCACCCCGGACGGGTACGAGACGACCTTCGCGGTGAACGTACTGGCCAACCACCTGCTGCTGCGGTCCTTCGAGCACCGGTTCAGCGCGCCGGCCCGCATCGTGATCACCGTCAGCGACACCCACTTCGGCGACTTCAAGCACACCGGAGGGATCGTCCCGGCGCCGCGCTGGTCCGATCCCGAGACCCTCGCGCGGCCGGGTGCCTTCCCGAAGCCCACGACCCTGGCCGCCGGGCGCACCGCCTACTCGACCAGCAAGCTCGCCGCGATCTACCTCGTGCACGAGTGGGCCAGGCACCTGCCGGACGGCGTCGAGATCATCTCCTACAACCCCAGTCTCGTGGGCGGCACCGGACTGTCCCGGGCCGCCGGGCCCGTCGACCGCTTCATCAACCGGTGGCTCATCCCGGCGCTCTCGATCACGCCCATCGTCGATACCGTCCCCGTCGCGGGACGCAAGCTGGCCGACGCCATCCTCGGCCGCACCACTGCCCCGTCCAGCTCCTACCTCGACCGCACCCGGGTCACCCCCTCCTCCGACGAGTCCTACGACCCCGCACGCGAGCGCGCCCTGTGGGACTTCGCCGAGCACATCTGGAAGAACGGCTGACCTCGGCAACGAGAGCTCGGTCAGGCGAGGCCGAGCCGAGCCCAGACGATCTCCTCCGGCGCGACATCTTGTCGTGCTGTTCGCGATGGACTGATCAGCGCAGGTCGAGTACAGCCTTCCCGATGAGGCCGTTTTCGACGGCCTCGTGTGCGAGCGCCACGTCGTCGAGGCTGAAGGAGTGCACTGGCAGTGGCGTGAGAGCGTCCTCGCGCAGGGCTGCGGTGATCTCTGTGGCGGCACGCAGCAGCGCTTCCCGCGGTTCGGTGAGGAACAGCGCGAACCGCAGCACCAGGTTGGACCACATGAGCCGGAAGACCGGCAGGGTCGGGTCGTCGGGCTGTGCTGCGTAGGTCACGATGGTTGCTCCCGGGCCGGTGACGGCCAGGTCCAGTTCGAGGTTGTCGGTCAGCGAGACCTCGATGATCCGGTCGACAGGCCCGGCTCCGTCGAGGATCTGCTGGGCGGCGTCGGCGTCGCGGTAGTTCACGACGAGGTCCGCACCCGCGGCCCTGGCCAACGCGGCCTTTTCCGGACCGCTGACCGTTGTCACGATCCGTGCGCCCGCGATCCGGCCGAGTTCGATCGCGTAGTGCCCGACGGCGCCCGCACCGGCCGCGACGAGTACGGTGCGGTCGCGGGGCGAACCGTCGGCATGCAGGCACCAGTGCGCGGTCATCGCCGGGATGCCGAGGCAGGCGCCGAGCTCGTCGCAGATCCCATCCGGCAGTGCAATGGCCTGCTCGGACGGTATGACGGTCCACTCCGCCGCGGTCCCCCACGGATGGCCTGCGCCGGCCATCCAGATCCACACGCGTTCACCGATCCGGCTCGGGCCGACGCCCGCGCCGACCGCGTCGATCGTGCCGGTGCCGTCCTGGTGCGGAATACGGCCGGTGTGTTCGCCGACGCGCTGGAAGTCCTGCGGGGTGGAGTTCAGCCGCATGAATATGTCGCCCGGGTTGATCGCGGAGAGTGCGATACGAACGCGGACCTGGCCGGGGCCGGGCTCGGGGCGTTCGACGTCAAGCACCCGCAGCACGCGCTTGGCGGGACCGGGCGTGTCGTAGAAGGCTGCCCTCATTGGTTCATCTCTCCTCTTGGATGTGGCGCGATCCACCGCAATGCCGCTCGGTGACGTCGGCGCGGACGGATTCCGTCCGCGGCCTTCCCGGCCCGTGACTCTCGCTCTACAGGCCGGCGGCGACGCTTCGCATGACCGATTCCAGATCGCGCTCGCCCGCAGGGGTCTGCGCACCGTGCTCCAGGGCCCCTGTCATGAGTCGTGCCGGCAGGGCCCCGCTCACCAGCTCGGCCCATGCGTCGTGCTCCGCTCGCAGGCCGTCGGTCAGGTCCGCCGGAGGGACCAACTGCTTGGCTGCGGCGATGAGTTCCGGGGAAAGCGCGGCGATCTTTTCCGCCACCCGGTCGATGAACGCGTCCAGCTCGGCCGCGGGTACCGCACGGTTGATCCACCCGTAGGCGGCTGCGGTGTCCGCATCCACCAGATCACCGGTGAGCAGCAGCTCCAGCGCCCGGTTGCGCCCGGCCCGCTCGCGCAGGTACTGCGTTCCTCCGCCGCCCGGCACGATGCCCATCAGCACCTCGCTCTGCCCGATACCCGCGGTCTCCCGCGCCGCGAAGGTCATGTCGGCCGCCGCGACGAACTCGGCGCCGCCGGCTCGCGCCTTTCCCGCCAGTTTGATGATCGTCACCTGCGGCTGGTGGCGCAGCAGCTCGCCCACCCCCTGGAAGAGATTGGCGTCCGGGTTGCGGTCCGCGATCCCCTGCAGCTCGTCCATCTCGTTGAGGATGTGGATGTCGACGTGGGCGATGAAGAGCTCGGGGTTGGCGCTGGAGAACACAATGACGCGGACCGAGCGATCGTCCCGCAGCGTCCCGAGGGCATCGTGCAGTTCGCGGATCAGGGTTCCGCTGAGCACGTTGACCGGGGGGTTGTCCAGGGTGATCCACGCGACTCCGGCATCGATGGCGACGCGGAGCGTCGTGTACTGGTTCAGGTTCATGAGTGTTCCAAGGTTTGCGGTGAGCCAGTAGGTTTGCAACGCATACCTACCCTGGGCTCTGCGCCGAGGACGGTCAATAACGCACTTTTCAACAACCAAGGATCATGATGAATACCAGCTCCACGTCCCTGCCGCCCCGCGGCATGCCGCGGTTCAGTGCCGAGTGCCCGAGCCGGCCCATCCTCGATCAGATCGCCGACAAGTGGTCCATGATGGTCCTGGCGGTCCTGGAGCAACCGACGCGGTTCAACGAGATCAAGCGACAGCTGGAGGGCGTCACACAGCGGGTACTGACCCAGACGCTGCGCAGACTCGAACGCAACGGCATGATCCAGCGCCGGGTGCTCGAGACCTCCCCCCTCGGCGTGGAGTACTCCCTCACACACCTCGGCGAGTCTTTCCGTGAACCCTTCACCCGTCTGTACGACTGGACGGTCGAGCACAGCGACGCGGTCCTGACGGCGCAGCACGAATACGACGCGCGGTCATCGGGACAGTAAATAGTCGCCCGGCCGGCCCCTCGACGGTCTCGGACACCAGACGGACGTGGCCGGTCACATGGGGTCGGGTGGCATGGGGTGCCTCGCCTGGGCATCTGGACCTCCGCCCTGTCCGCGGCCGCGCTGGCCGACATCGCCTCCCGGTCCGCGGTTCCCGGGGCCAACGACACCATCACGGTTGTCCCAACGCCACGGTGGTGTCGGTCGACGACCACAAACTCCTCCCCAACGATCACCTCTCCTCCGAACCCCGGACAACGTCGACTACCGCTGC
>JAOPVF010000407.1 GCA_025963195.1 Mycobacterium sp.
CGTGGAACATGTCTTTCTCCCTACTTCATCACTCGATGCGACGCTGTATCGCATGAATATCACGATATATCGAGTTCTGATGAGATGGGCTATCTAATCTGAACTCTCAGGGAAGATTCAGGTGCGCAGCCATCGCCGATCCACTCGGCGCGGCGCCAACGGTGGTGCCGCGCTGCCGCCATCACACGTGAGGCAGCATGGATGGACAATGGCGCTGTCCGCTACGAAGGGAGCCACTTCGAGGTGAACGTGCGATGCCCTCGCTGCGGCAGTCCCGACAACGATCTGTACATGGTCACCGACGACCTCTGGGGCAGTTCGGGACTGGAGTCAGACGAGTGCTTCCGCTGCCTCGAGGAGGCGATCGGCCGACAACTCGTTCCCGTCGATTTCAAGCGAGGGCTGCCCGTCAACGACGGTCACCATCACGGTGCTGAATTGCGGCGGCGCATCGGTGGCCCGGTTCGGCCGTGAAGGGACCGAAAGACGTTGTGGCACCCGGGAACACAGCTGATACAGGCGTGTACGTCCAGCACGTCGCGCCGATCTGGCGGGACCGGATGAATTTTGGTCGGCGACATCGTCGCCACGACCGCCGATTACGTACTGGACCGGGTGGTACGGCCGTCCGGCCGATAAACGTTCCGGGGGTACTGCGGCGGTAGAGCCGGTCCGAAGGATCAGATCGCCGCCGAGCTGGAACTGCAGTGGGTGCGCTGCTCGAATGGCACGGGTCCAACCTGCTGGCGGTCGACGCCTCCAACGGCGAGGTGGCCCAGACGATCGCCGACTACCTGCAGGCTCGCGAGGGCGCCGGATCGCAGCTGACGGTCCGATCCGACAGTCGTCCTCGTCGAAGAACAGATCCGTCTTGGTGGGAAAGTAGTTCGCCACGGTGTGCGGTGACTCGGCCGCACACCGGTGCGCGACGCTCCGCAGCGGCTCTGCTGCGGATGCTCGAGCTTCGGCGCGTGCTGGAGGGCCTGGCCGTCGAGCTGGCCTGCGAGCGCACCCGCGCCGAGGACGGCGCTGCGATGCGCGACATGGTGGAGTCGCTCACCAGCGACGCCTTCGATCTCCGGTCCTACGCCGAGACCGTCAAGGGAACCCACGACCTGATCGTCACCGCCGCGCACAACGAGTATCTCGCCGATGCGATGGCGTTGCCGCGTCCCTTGCGCTGAACGACTATCTGGTGGCGTTCGCCCTGGGAACGCTGCACGACCGCCGCATCTGACGGGCATCGCGGTCCCGCTATCAGGGCTTCGGCTGTCCAGCGAGACTGGCGACCTCGTCGGCGGACTTGTCGAGCCGAGCCGCGAGATTCTCCCGCGCCTCCGCGATAGATCCGGATACCAACAAAGTGGCGAATTCCTTGTGCTCGGCAAGCTCTGCCGCAACCTCTTCCATCGTCGTTGCCTGGGTGATGACCAACCGCAACTTGGCCATCAGCTCGGCATGCGCTACGGAGAGGTGTTGTGAGCCAAGGAGCGAGACCAATGCGCAATGGCAACGCATATCGGCTTGCACGTATCCCGCGACACCGTTGTTGGCGACGGCCTTCTCGAGATCCTCCACTGCTTCGGTGATGCATGCGAGCTGCTCGGGTGAGGCGTGGGCGGCAGCATCGACGGAACCAAGCTCGAGGAATCTACGGGCGCGGTAAATGTCGTGTACGTCCTCGGCGCTGAGCATCGTCACCTGTAGGACGCGCGTCGCGGGATGCCGGGTCAGAAGCCCCTCCAACATCAAGGTGTTGAGGGCTTGGCGGATGGTGGACCGCGACGTGCCGAGATCATCGGCCACCGCTACTTCGGTGACCGCGGTTCCGGGCCGCACAGTTCCACTCAGGATGCGATCGCGCAGTATCGCGGCGCACTTGTCGGCAACGGTTTCACGTTCGATTCGTGTCATCTGTTCCGGCTCGCTTTCTGCACTCATCAAGGCTGAGACTACTGCTGGCCAGGCCTTCGGGCCGGTAGCGGCGCGTGTCCGGCGGCGCCGCCGAGGAGCCGATCGGGCCGGAAGGCGTTGAGCAGGTCCTGGGGAACAGAAGCGACGATCTCCTCTGCCACGAGGTTGCCAAGCAGCGGCGCGAGGGTGATGCCGCTGTGGGTCGCGACGACGTAGAGCCACGGCGCGGACGGCAGCGGTCCGGCGACCGTGCGACCATCGGCCGGGATGGCCCGCTGGCCGACCCGCAGCTCCGTGATCGATGCGTTCCCCGTGTTGTCGAGCACGCCTGCGAGGCGATCCAGAAGCTCCTCGGCCACTGGAGAATCGGTCGGCGGTACGGCGTATGGATCCGCCGTGACGTCGAGGTCGAGTGCCTGGACCATCAGTCTTCCCCCACCGGCGGGACGGACGTTGAGCTGGGAGGTCGTGACGAGCCGTGACAGCCAGACGGGAAGGGGATTGGTGACGGCGAGGTACCCGGCGGTCGCGTCACCGGCACGTTCGAATCTCGCCATCGGCATCGTGACACCGAGCCGGGTCAGCAGTGTTTCGGTCCAGCGCCCGACGCAGCTGACGATCTGATCGCAACCGATGGCCGACCCGTCGGCGAGCCGCACAGTACGTCGATCACTCTCGACCTCAATCGTTTTGACCTCTGCGTGGCTTGTCACGTGCACGCCCAACTCGACGGCCGTCCTGAGCAGATGGGCGAGGTATAGCTGGGGATGGCAGTACGCCTCGCGCGGGTAGAAGGCGATCGGGCCTGCGTCAGGGGGAACGATCAAGTTGGGTGCAAGCTGCTGAGCCCCTGCCGGGGTGAGCAATTCGACTTCGTACCCATACTCGCGCAGCCGAGCCAGCCGACGATCGAGTTCCTCCCGGTGCGCAGGATCGGTTGCGACCTCGACGTGGCCACCCGTTCCGAACCATCGACCATCCGAACGCTGCGCGAGGCGATGGTGGGCCTCCAGGCCCGCGAGGTTGAGCTCGTAATAGTCGCGCGGTTCCTTCGCGTTCGCGTTGACCCATCCGTAGCTCGTGGCCGACGTGCCGGTACCTGGTGCGTGCTGCTCGACGACGGTGACTCGGGCGCCCCGCTGTGCTAGTTCGGTTGCGACCGACAGTCCGATGACGCCGGCCCCGATGACGACGATCCGCATGGGCAGTGGCCCCTTCCCTGATGGCATTCGGCTCAAAGTACTTTGCTCAGAAACGCTTTGGTTCGCGGATGCTGCGGATCGGTGAGAACCTGAGCGGGTTTACCGCTTTCGACGACGACGCCTTCATCGATGAACACGGCGTGGTCGGCAACCTCACGCGCGAAGCCGATCTCGTGGGTGACGACGACCATCGTCATACCAGAGCGAGCTAGGTCCTTCATCACGTCGAGCACCTCCCCCACCAACTCAGGGTCGAGTGCGGAAGTCGGCTCATCGAAGAGCATCAGCTTCGGCTGCATGGCCAGGGCGCGAGCGATCGCCACCCGTTGCTGCTGCCCGCCGGACAAGGCGCTGGGATAGGACGACGCCTTGTTGCCGAGGCCAACTCGGTCGAGCAACTCCAATGCGCGCTTCTGGACTATTGCGCGCTTCTCCTTTCGGACGCCTACGGGCGCTTCCGCGATGTTCTCCAAGGCGGTCATGTGACCAAAAAGATTGAAGCGCTGGAACACCATCCCGATGTCAGCTCGCTGCCGCTCAACGGCCGAGGGATGAAGTTCGTGAAGCCGTCCGTTGCGCTCGCCATAGCCAACGAGAGAACCGTCTACGTATAGCCGTCCGGCACTCAATGTTTCGAGATGATTGATCAATCTCAGGAACGTAGACTTTCCCGATCCGGATGGCCCGAGCAGTGTCATCACCTCGCCACGTTGCACCTCGAGATCGATGCCCTTCAGTACTTCGAGATGGCCGAAGCTCTTGTGAACATTGACGGCTTTGACCATCGGAACGGAGGCCTGCGGTTGTGAGGCGCGATTCGCGGTCGACTTACTGGTGTCTGCATTCACCATGGTCATCGAGCCTCCGCCGGCTGCTGCTGCTGAATCGCCCGGTGGGCGGCGCCATTTCGGCGAGACGGCCCGCGTTCACTGCGGCTGAAATGTCGTTCGAGATAGTGCTGTCCGATGGTTAGCACAGAGGTCATCAGCAGGTACCACAGCGAAGCGGTGAGCAGCAGCGGGATGGTCTTGAAATTCTGCGAATAGACGAGTTGTGCCGAATAGAGGAGTTCCGGGAACGCCAGCACGCTGACCAGTGAGGTGGTCTTGAGCATGGAGATCACCTGGTTCCCTGTCGGCGGGATGATGACGCGCATGGCCTGAGGGACGACGATTCGTCGGAGGGTCCGAAGGTGTGACATGCCGAGTGCCTGTGCCGCTTCGGTTTGGCCACGGTCGACCGAGAGAATCCCACCCCGGACGATCTCCGCCATGTAGGCACCCTCGTTCAAACCCAGCCCCAAGATCGCGGCAATGAAGGGTGTGATCAGACTATTGGTTTCTGCCGACAACAACGTTGGCCCGAATGGGACCCCCAGCCCGAGGCGCGGATATAACGCCGAGGCGTAGCCCCAGAACAGCAGTTGCACGAATACTGGTGTGCCACGAAAGAACCAGATGTAGGCCGAAGCGAAGCTCGATACGGCTGGGTTGGTGGACAGGCGCATGACGGCGAGCAGACCGCCGAGCACGATGCCGATGACCATGGCGATGACGGTCAGCTCGATGGTCTTGACTAGTCCCGAGAGGATTTGTCCGGAAACGATGTAGTGCCCGACGACATCCCAGCCGAAGTTCTCGTTGTTCAGGAGGGTGTTCACCAGCATCGCTGCTAGCACCGCGGCGATGGCATAGCTGATCCAGCGACCCGGGTGGCGCAGCTTCACAACCGTTTCGACTGAGCGCTCCGCCGTGGTCGTCGCCGTCATGACACGGCGCCGTTGATCTGGGGCTGGTCGATCGCGATGCTGTCCAAGTTCCACTTCTTGAGAATCGCCGTGTAGGTGCCGTTCTCGAACAGGGTGTTGAGGGCCTCGTGCACCGGCTCGACCAGCTTGCTGCCCTTTGGAAATGCCGCTCCGCCGGGGTTCGGGTTCCGACTCAGCGGCCCGACCGTCTCGAACAGCTCGGCCTGCTGTGCCACCACGTCCGCCAACGGCGGGGCGTCTGACATGACACCGTCAATGCGGCCGCTCTGTAACGCCAGCTGGGCCTGCGGTCCGGTCTGATAGACCTCCGCGATTGGGGCCGGCTTGCCATCGCTCGCGCACCTTGGCGCTTGGGCGGGAAGGAAAGTCGTCTGCTGCAGGGAGCCGCGAATCACCCCGATGTGCGCACCGCACGTCTGGTCGGCCTTGAGTTGCTTTGGGTTTCCCTTCTTCACCAGAACGAGCGTGCCGTTCCAGTAGTAGGTGACGAAGTCGACCGTGTTCTGCCGCTCCTTGTTGTCGCCGATGGAGGACATCGCCATGTCGACCTTGTTCGCGGCAAGGGACGGGATGATGGCGTCGAAGGACGTGTTGACGAACTCGACGCGAACGCCGAGCACGTCACCAATCGCCTTGGCCAAATCCGGTTCAAGCCCAACCACGACGCCGTCTTGGACTGACTCGAACGGCGGATAGGTGGCATCCGAAGCCACGTGGATGACACCTGCGCTCTGGATTTCTGAAGGCACCTTCGCTGCGAGGGTCGGGTCCTTCGCAACTGGCGGGATTGCCGCGCCCGGTGGGCTTGAAGTCTGACTGGACGAGGAATCCGAGCCGCAGCCTGCCAAGGCCGTGCATATCGCGAGTGCGCCCGCGGCGATGAGGACCGCCCCACTTCGTTTCATGAGTCTCTCCCTGTTCTCGTGCCCTTGTAGTCGTGGAACGGATGCTCGAAGTGCTGGTCAGCCGGCGGACGGGTTGCTTGGGATTTCGCCAATGACGAACCGCCGCACCGTTTCCGGGTCGAAATCGTTGATCCGCGCGGCGCGCAGCCCGGAGACGTCGGCAGGCGATGCCTGCTCCAGCACGTCGGCCACGACGAGCTCGCCGACGACGGGCGCCAACGCGAACCCATGCCCGGAGAAGCCCGTGGCCAGCAGTAGTCCTGGCCAGCCTGGGACCGGACCGAGGAAGGGAATCGCGTCGATGCTCTCCGCCTCGATGCCGTACCAGCTTGCCGCGATCTCGTACTGGGCGACTTCGGGAAGGACGCTGCAGGCATCCGCCCAGTTGCCGCTAATCCGTTCTGGGAGCAGGCGCGCCTGTTCGTTGTCGGCGTCGGTGATGTCCGCGGCCCAGCCGCCGCCGATCAGAAACGCCCCGTCGTCCAACTGTTTCAATGACAGCGCGCGGCGGACGGCGCCGAGCACGGGCCGCAGGCGACCGGGCGGAGCGGGGTTGCTGCGCAGCATCTGCAGTGCCAGTGGGCGAACCGGCAGTCGGAGGCCCGCCGTCTCCGCCAGCGTGGTGCTGCCGATCGACGCGGCCAGGACCACTGTGCCAGCGTGGAGCGTGTCGTTCGCGGTGCGCACACCGCGGACTCGGTCGCCGTCGACGAGCAACTCCAGCGCACTCACCCCGGTGCGGTAGTGCGCTCCGAGACGCTGCGCTGCAATCGCAAACGCCTGTGTGGTGAGGACTGCATCGGCTTGACCATCATTCGGTGCAAAGCTCCCCGCCACCACGTCGGGGTGCACACCGGGGACGATCTCGGCGATTTCTTGCCTGCTCAACAGCGTGATGTCGGCTAGGCCTTGGGCCTGCTGGTGATCGACATAGGCCTTCACCTCCACTGCCTGCTCGTCGCTTTCCGCGACTTGAAGGGTGCCGCCCCGGCGGTACTGCAGACCGGCGTCCAACTCCTCGGCCAGGTGCACCCACCGGTTGGTCGCTGCGACCGCCAATGGCGTCTCGGCCGGATGTCGGCCCTGGCTCCGAACCCCACCCGCGCTCGCCCACGACGCCCCTGGCCGGGAAGCCAGATCCCGCCGATCCACGACCACGGTGCTCAGGCCGGCGAGCGCAGCGTGGTAGGCGATCGCGCTCCCGATCACCCCGGCTCCGACGACGAGCACGTCGGTGGACGTCCGTAAGCCGTTCACCAAGTGTCTCCTTGTCTACGTGTAGCCGTGTAGGTCTGTCCGACAGGAGACTATTCCGTGATCCGGGCCATAGGTCAAGGCGACACCGCTCCGGTCCTGCGCCCTTCTACGCTCTGCCCATGGGGCATCAGTGGGACCGGGTGCCGGGGGTCCTGCCCGGTACCGTGTCCGCATGAGCAGTGAACGAGTGCCGGGCGGGGTGGTGCACGAGCTGCCCGCAGACCTGCGCAAGGCACTGATCGCCGACGGCGCGGTGCTCGCCGCGTGGAAGGACATCACGCCCCTCGCGCGCAACGAGTTCATCTGTTGGGTGGAGGATGCCAAACAGCAGACGACCCGGCAGCGTCGCGTTCGCCGGACAACGGAGGAACTCGAGGAAGGCAAGCGCAGGCCTTGCTGTTGGCCAGGGTGCAAGCATCGCGAGACCAACCGCGTCTAGCAGTCCATCATGGATGTCGTGGAGACGACACGCGTGGACCGATGGCTGTGGGCGGTGCGACTGACGAAGACCCGGCCGGATGCCGCCGCGGCGTGCCGAGGCGGACACGTGCGGGTCAACGATCGGCCGGCGAAGCCTTCGACGACAGTGGTGCCGGGTGATGAGGTGCGCGCTCGGGTCGGCGACACGACGCGAATCGTCGAGGTGGTGCGAACGATCGAGAAACGGGTCGGCGCGGCCGACGCGGTGACCTGCTACCTCGACCGAACGCCAAAACCTCCGCCGGTCGTCTCCATCCCGGTGGCGGCGCGGGATCGCGGTGCCGGTCGGCCGACCAAGCGGGACCGTCGACTGCTGGACAGGTGGCGCGCGAGTCAGGGTTAGTGCCGAAAGGCCCTGTCACCCAACCAGTCCGACCACCGCTCGTTTGACGCTGCGGGCGACCGCGCAGTGATTACTGCGTCGGAGGAACCGGTGCGCCCGGAGGAACAGGCGCGCCTGGGTCCGCAGGCGGGGGCGCCTCGGAGCCGGGCGGCGGCGGGCCGTTCAACGGGTAGTACCCGGGCGGCAGGGCCGGCCCGCCCGCGTAGTTCTTGGTTACCGGAGGCCCGTTGGACCCCGGGTCGGTCAACGACACGAATCCGGGAGGCAGCTGCGGCGCCGGGCCGGCTCCTGGCGGCGGTGGTGCCCCTTCGAGCGGCTGGTCGGGCGCTCCGCCGATGAAGGAGTACGGGTCCTGAGCCTGATGCCAAAGATCCCTGAGGTTCGCGAGCGGGCCATTCCCCGCATTACCGCCGCCATACACGGGGTTGGCGATCTCCGGCACCAGCGGCGGTCCTGCAGGTGGCGGCGCGGGGGGTGCCTCCGGGCCAACCCCGGCGGGCTCCACCACGGGCTGACCGGGCGCCGGAGGCGTCGCGCCAGGAGCCGCAGGCACCGGCGTCGGGTAGGGCGCCGCCGGATCCGCTCCGGCCTGTGCTGCCATGGCCAGAGCACCGCCGGCGAGCATCGCGCCCGCGACGGCGAACTTGACGGCCCTAGTGCGTTGTCGTTCGGTCATGAATCCTGGTTGTCCTCTCTGGTGGCGCTCCACGTACTCCCTTGCAACAGGCGCACGGGAGCGCCGGACCCGAC
>JAOPVF010000587.1 GCA_025963195.1 Mycobacterium sp.
CGGTCCAGTCGCCCGTCCCCGATCCGCATGTGCATGCCGCCGGCGTGCAGCGCCAGCGACAGCCCGTCGAGCATGTCGGCGAACCACGGTTGACGCAGGTCGTTGAGCAACACCCCGACCGAGTGCGAGCGCCGCTCGGCCAGCCGGCGGGCCACCGTGTTCGGCCGATACCCCAGCTCGCGCACCGCCTTCATCACGATCTGGCGGCTCGCCTCGCTCGGCTTCGGCGAGTTCCGCAGCACGAGCGACACCAGCGCGCGCGAGACACCCGCGCGTTCGGCGACCGTCTCCAACGTCGGCGGCCGTTCCCGCTTCCCGTCCGCGGATCGCACAACGCCTCCTCGCCGGCCGCAGCCGATCTTCCGCGCCCGGAGACGACCTTAGCGCGGTCGATCTGCGTGACGGTCGTCCGTCGCACCTGGTGATTTTGTCAGGACAAAGTCTTGACACCCGGGTGTGCCGACCCTCACGATAGCGCCTGTTAGAGCGCTCTACCAACCGGCGCTCGCTTCACCCCCGCATTCGGGTGCCGACGATGGCGCCATCGAGGAGGCCGCCACCGATGACGGTGCACGACACGACCGTGAAGGTCGCCGATCCAGACGTGACCGGTTCGGCCGAGGGTCCGCGCAAACGGCACTACCTGCTGAAGCTCACCGTGATCTCGACCCTCGGTGGGCTGCTGTTCGGGTACGACACCGGAGTCATCTCCGGGGCGCTGCTCTACCTGCGGGACGACTTGCAGCTCAGCAGTCTCGGCGAGGGTTTCGTCGTCAGCTCGCTGCTGTTCGGCGCGATGTTCGGAGCCCTGTTCGGCGGGCGCGTCGCCGATCGCTTCGGGCGACGCCGCGGGTTGCTGGCATGCGCGGTGCTGTTCCTGCTCGGCGCGCTGGGCTCCGCGCTGGCACCCGGTGTCACGCTCATGGTCGCGGCCCGAGTGATCCTGGGGCTGGCCGTCGGGGCGGCGTCGGTGACGGTGCCGCTGTTCCTGGCCGAGATGGCGCCGGCGCACCGCCGCGGCCGGATCGTCACGATCAACGAGCTCATGATCGTCTCCGGTCAGTTGCTGGCGTTCGTGGTGAACTCGATCATCGACGCCACCGTCGGCGGCGACCACGTCTGGCGAATCATGCTCGGGGTTGCGGCGGTCCCTGCGGTGTTCTTGCTGGTCGGGATGCTGTTCCTGCCGGACTCGCCGCGCTGGTACGCGCTGCGCGGCCGCTACGAGGACACTCGTCGCGTCCTCGCAGTGTCGCGGACAGAGGGTGAACTCGGGCCAGAGTACGACTCCATCGTGGAGCACTCCCGCCGTGACGTACACGAGACCCGCCCGACCGCGGGGCAAACCTTGCGTGCTCATCCGTGGATGCGCAGAGTGCTGTGGATAGGCATCGGCCTGGCCGTGCTCCAGCAGGCCAGCGGGGTCAACACGATCGTCTACTACGGCACCACCATCCTGGAGTCCACCGGTCTGGGGGTCAGTGCGTCGATCGTCGCGACTGTGGCGCTGGGCATCGTGGCGGTGGTCGGCTGCCTCCTGGGCATCTTCCTGCTCGGCCGGTTCCGCCGTCGTCCGCTGCTGATCACCGGAACCATCGGCGTCGCGGCCTCGCACACAGTCCTCGCCACCGCGTTCCTGCTGCCGCAGTCGACTGCGGTGAGCTATCTGATCCTCGGCGCGATGCTGCTGTTCATGCTCTTCGTGCAGACCTTCGCCGGACCTCTGGTCTGGCTGATGCTCTCCGAGATCTTCCCGGCGGCGATCCGCGGGTTCGCGATGGGCATCGCAGTGTTCCTGCTCTGGACGGTCAACACCGTCATCTCGTTCGGCTTCCCGATCATGGCCGACGCGGTCGGCGAGACCGGCACCTTCGCGGTCTTCGTCGCCATCAACGTCTGCTCGACGATCTTCGTCGTCCGCTGTGTGCCCGAGACGAAGGACCGCACCCTCGAGCAGCTCGAGGACGACGTCCGCTCCGCAGATGCCCGGCGTCGCTCGGCCTGACATCCGTCCCACCACCAGAGAGGAACAACGATGTTCACCACCCACAGGACCCGACTGTTCGCCGGTCTCGCCGCCGCGGCGGTGCTCGCCACCGCGGCGTGCAGCAGCCAGGGCGGAGCACAGACCACGTCGGGGGACGCCGCCGCCTCGTCCGAGCGGATCACGATCGCCATGGTCACCCACGCTCCCGAGGGTGACGCCTTCTTCGACGTCATCCGCAAGGGCGCCGAGGACGCCGCCGCCAAGGACAACGTGGAACTGAAGTACTCCAGCTCCGGTGAGGTGCCGACCCAGGCGTCGTTCATACAGAACGCCATCGACAGCAAGGTCGACGCGATCGCTGTCACGCTGCCCGATCCCGACGCCTTGAGCCCGGTCGTGCAGAAGGCCGTCGCCGCCGGGATCCCGGTGGTGGTGTTCAACGCGGGGGACCGCCGCTGGCAGGAGAGCGGTGCCCTGTCCTTCTACGGCGAGCCCGAGGTTCTCGCAGGCGAGTATGCGGGCACCAAGCTGAACGAGATCGGGGCCAAGCACGCGCTCTGCGTCATCCAGGCGCAGGGCCAGGTCCAGCTCGAAGACCGCTGCGACGGCATCACGTCGAAGTTCTCCGGCACCACCGAGCGGCTCTACGCCCAGGGCACCGACCTGCCCCAGTACGTCTCCACGGTCTCGGCGAAGCTGCAGCAGGACCCGAGCATCGACGCCGTGGTCACCCTCGGCCCGGCGCTCGGTGTCGCCATGGCGCAGAACGCCAAGCAGACCGGTAACAAGGCGAAGGTCGTCACCTACGCGTTCAACCAGGACCTGATGCCGCTACTGCAGGACGGCAGTGTCGCCTTCACCATCGACCAGCAGCCCTACCTTCAGGGATACCTGTCGATCGACTCGCTGTGGCTCTACAAGAAGAACAAGAGCGTCATCGGCGCCCAGCTCTCCGTCCCGACCGGCCCGGTCGTCATCGACCAGTCCAACCTCTCCGACGTCATGCAGGGCGTCAAGGACGGCATCCGCTGAGCTGCCCACCGCACGGCGGGTGGGCCGTCGGGACGTGACGCACGCGCCATCCCGTCCCGACGGCCTCCTCCTCTCTCCATGTCGGCGCGTGAACGTCATTCGTTCCCGGTGTACCGGACACGGAAGCGAAGGGCGGGAGCGGCCATTGTCCTTTCCGGTCGCGAAGATCGCCCTGCGCGCCGGCATGGAGCCCGAGCCCCACCGACGAGAGGCGAGGCCCCCGCACCGGCGCGGGCGCAGGCCCGCTCGATTTTGCCTGAGGTAGGCGAGCACCCTCCCTGAGGCTGACGACACGCCGCTAACTTACGAGAAGCCTCCTTCTCACAAGGAACGTCGGTACATCCGCAGGTCATTGCTCCGGTGGAGATGGGGGTTTGCCGGGTGTGGCAACGACCAGGCCTGCGGACTGGGCCGCGCTGGTGAGCCTGTGATCGTAGGTCACGAATGCCGTCAGCTGCTCGCTGAGCAGTACCGCTGACGCCAGGTGCAGCGCATCGGGGGTCCGCAGCAGCGGCTCGCCGATGTCGCAGGCGAGATCTTGCACCGCGCGATCAAGAGGGACCAGGTCGAGGTCGCCGACCACCGCGCGGGCCTCGGTCAGGACTCGGCCCCCGACCCGCCGCGCGGCCCGCAGAACCTCGACCCGTCCCAGCT
>JAOPVF010000469.1 GCA_025963195.1 Mycobacterium sp.
ACTCGGCGGTCGGCATGTCGCGTGGGCTGCTGGCCGCCGCGTGCTTGCCCGACCTGCGGCACGCCTGCGGGTTGGGCACCGGCGGGCTGTTCGTCGAGGACGTGACCGACGCGTCGCCGCCCGTCGACGGCTACCTACCGGTCGGGCCCGTGACTCCCGACCCCGCGCGGTTGGCGGAGCTGGCTGCGGCGCCCGAGCGTCGCGACTGGTGGATCGCGCGCATCATCGCCTGCTACCAGCTGTTGTCGTAGAGAAGTCGAGTAGCCGAATACGCAAGCGCTCACGATCGGTATGCGTGAAACTGACGCCATGACCGGATTTCGTGTCGGTGTCGCGGACCCGATTCTTGTCGCTCGGCCCGCGGCCGACGCGTTCACCCGGGCCAACTACCTCGGGGCGGTGGCCAACCGCGTCGACTCATTCTGGGTTCCCGATCACCTCAATCAATTGTTCCCGCGATCGTTGTGGCAGCAGAAGTACTCCAGTGCAACGAAGCTCATACCAAGAATTGACGCGTGCATGGAGCCGTGGACGGTGCTGGGGCACCTCGCCGCCCGCAACCGAATCGGCCGTCTGCGCCTCGGCGTCGGTGTGACGGACACGGGTCGACGGAATCCGGCCGTCACCGCGCAGGCCGCTGCGACGCTGCACTTGCTCACGCGCGGAAGGGCGATCCTCGGGATCGGCCCCGGCGAGCGCGAAGGAAACGAGCCCTACGGGGTCGACTGGTCCAAGCCGGTCGCGCGGTTCGAGGAGGCCATGGCCACCATCCGCGCACTATGGGATTCGGGCGGCGAACTCGTCAACCGGGACTCGCCCTACTTCCCGCTGCGAAACGCGGTATTCGATCTGCCGCCCTATCGTGGTAAGTGGCCGGAAATCTGGATCGCCGCGCATGGTCCGCGCATGCTGCGGATTGCGGGGCGCTATGCGGACGCCTTCTTCCCGAGCTTCGCGCACCGACCGGTCGACTATAAGCAACGTCTCGACGCCGTTCGGTCGGCCGCTTCCGACGCCGGTCGCGACCCGATGTCGATTCTTCCGGCGATCAACTTATTCGTAGTAACCGGCCGAACCCGCGATGACGTCGACGAGGCGCTCGACTCCGAAGTACTCCGGACGTTTGGGCTGAATGCATCGGACGAGGTCTTCGCTCGCCACGGTGCACAGCACCCAATGGGCGCAGGTTTCACGGGCGCTCAGGATCTGCTCCCGCACGGCATTGACGAGCAAACGGCACTGTCCCAGGCGGCGGGCGTCCCGCCTTCGCTGGTCCGAGAGTTTCTGCTCAACGGAACACCGGACGAGGTCATCGAGCAAGCCGCGCAGTGGCGCGATAACGGAGTGCGCTACATCGTGTTGGTCAACGCAAGTGTCATGCAGCGGAGCCTGCGCAAAGGCGTGGCGTCGGTAATGCCGTTCAACAAGATCATCCGAGGGATCAAGAAGCTCTGACCCGATGGCCTAATCTGTGGGGTCCCCGGCATAGACGCCACGGGCATGGTCGCCAACACTGAACACGTGAAGCGGTCGGCGGTACTGGTGGGCTTCGAGGGTGTGCAGGCCCTCGACGTCGTCGGCCCGTTCGAGGTGTTCACCGGAGCCACCATCTATCTGGCCGCCCAGGCCAGACCAGACGACGGCTACGAGGTCACCATCGCGTCGCTCGACGGCAAACCGGTCAGCACCGGCACCGGACTCGCGGTCGTCGCCAACCCGCTGCCGGACCCGTGGCAACCGATCGACACCGTCGTCCTGCCCGGCGGCTTCGGCGTGGACGCCACGCGCCAGAACGCGGACGTCATGTCCTGGATCCGGGCGGTCGCCACCACGGCACGACGCGTCGTGAGCGTGTGCACGGGAGCCTTCCTGGCCGCGGAGGCCGGGCTGCTCGACGGTTGTTCGGCCACCACGCACTGGGCGTTCGCCGAGCAGTTGGCGCGTGAATTCCCCGACGTCGACGTGGATCCCGAGCCGATCTTCGTGCGCAGCTCGGAGTCGGTGTGGACGGCCGCAGGGGTGACGGCGGGCATCGACCTATCGCTGTCGCTGGTCGAGGACGACTACGGCACCGACGCCGCGCAGACGGTGGCCCGCTGGCTGGTGCTGTACCTGCGCCGCCCCGGCGGGCAGACGCAGTTCGCCGCGCCGGTGTGGATGCCGCGCGCCAAACGAGCGCCCATCCGCGACGTGCAGGAGGCCATCGAGTCCGAACCCGGTGGCGCGCACAGCGTTACCGACCTCGCCCGTCGCGCCGCGATGAGCCCGAGGAACTTCACCAGGGTGTTCACCGTCGAGGTCGGCGAAGCGCCGGGAGCCTATGTCGAGCGCATCCGCACCGAGGCCGCCCGCAGGCAGTTGGAGGAGACCGACGACACCGTCACCGTGATCGCCGCACGATGCGGCTTCGGCACGGCAGAAACCATGCGGCGCAACTTCGTTCGACGTATCGGCGTATCACCCGACCAGTACCGAAGAACGTTCGCATAACGCATAAGAGGAGAGAATCATGCAGATCGCCATCGTGGTGTACCCCGGCTTCACCGCACTGGACTTCATCGGTCCCTACGAGGTGCTGCGCAACCTGCCTGGCAGCGAGGTCCGGTTCGTCTGGCACGAGCCGGGACCCATCACCGCCGACTCGGGCGTGCTCGTCGTCGGCGCCACCCACTCGTTCGACGAAACCCCCTCGCCCGACGTGCTCCTCGTTCCCGGCGGCATGACGACCTTCGAGCACGCCCGCGACGAGAAGCTGCTCGCCTGGGTACGGCAGGCCAACCAGAGCGCGGACTGGACTGCGTCGGTGTGCTCGGGCTCGGTGATCCTTGCCGCTGCCGGGCTGCTCGACGGCAAGCGCGCGACGTCGCATTGGATGGCGTTGCCGACGCTGAAGGCCTTCGGCGTGACGACGGTCGGCGACGAGCGGATCGTCCAAGAAGGAACGATCGTGACGTGCGCCGGGGTGTCCGCGGGCATCGACCTGGGGCTGTGGCTGGCCGGCCAGATCGTCGGTGAGGCCAAGGCCAAGGCCATCCAGCTCGCCATCGAGTATGACCCGCAGCCCCCGTTCGACTCCGGCCACATGTCCAAGGCGTCGGCGGCCACCAAGGCCACCGCCGCGGCGTACCTGTCGAAGGACGTGATGAAGCCCACTCAGTTGAAGGCGGCCACGCTGCTGCTGTGGGAACAGGCCATTCGCACCGCCCGCGGTCGCGGCAAGAAACGCCAGCCCGTCACCACCCGGTGATTCGTGCACCCGCAGTAGCGCTCACCGCTACTGCGCGCACACAAGCCGCCGTCGAGTAGGGTCGCCGGGGTGAATCTGGCCTACGACGACCGCGGCTCGGGGGAGCCCGTCCTCTTCATCGCCGGCCGCGGGGGAGCGGGCCGGACCTGGCACTTGCACCAGGTCCCCGCCTTCCTGCGGGCCGGTTACCGCGTCATCACGTTCGACAACCGCGGTGTCGGCGAGACCGAGAACGCCCAGGGCTTCACCACCGGGCAGATGGTCAGCGACACCGCGGCGCTGATCGAGAAGCTCGGCGCCGGTCCCGTCCGCATCGTGGCGAACTCGATGGGATCGTTCATCACCCAGGAGCTGATGTTGGCCCGCCCCGACCTGGTGTCCGCGGCGGTGCTGATGGCCACCCGCGGCCGCGAGGACCGCACGCGCGACTTCTTTCGCGCCGCGGAGGAGGAGCTCTTCGAGTCCGGCGTCGCGCTCCCTCCGAAGTACGACGCACGGGTCAGGCTTCTGGAGAACTTCTCGCGCAAGACGCTCAACGACGATCAGGCCGTGCGCGACTGGATCGACATGTTCACCACGTGGCCGACCAAGCCGACACCAGGGCTGCGCAGCCAGAACAGGATCGCGCCCGAGGGCAACCGGTTGCCGGTTTACCGGAACATAACGACGCCGGTGCTGGTGATCGGGTTCTCCGACGACATCGTGTTGCCGCCGCATCTGGCCCGTGAGGTCGCCGACGCCCTCCCGAACGGCCGCTACCTGCAGATACCCGACACCGGACACCTCGGCTTCATCGAGCGACCGGAGCCCGTGAACGCCGCAGCGCTCGAGTTCTTCGCCGCGGCGGTGTGACACAGTGATGTAGTGGCGGATGTAGTGGCGGTCTCGTGAACCCCTCGACGACGCAGGCCCGCGTCGTCGTCGACGAACTCGTTCGCGGCGGCGTCCGAGACGTCGTGTTGTGCCCTGGTTCGCGCAACGCTCCGTTGGCCTTCGCCCTGCACGACGCCGACCGTGACGGCCGCCTGCGGCTGCACGTCCGGATCGACGAGCGCACCGCCGGCTATCTGGCGATCGGGCTCGCGGTCGCGGCGGGAGCGCCGGTCTGCGTGGCGATGACGTCGGGCACGGCGGTGGCCAATCTCGGGCCCGCGGTGATCGAGGCCAACTATGCGCGCGTGCCGCTGATCGTGCTGAGCGCCAACCGGCCGTACGAACTGCTCGGCACCGGCGCCAACCAGACGATGGAACAGCTCGGTTACTTCGGTACCCAGATGCGGGAGACCATCAGTCTGGGCCTCGCCGAGGGGGCCACCGAGCACCTCGACGAACTCAACGCCCAGTGGCGTTCGGCGACGTGTCGAGTCCTGGTGGCCGCCAAGGGTTCTCGCAGCGCCAACGCGGGACCGGTGCAGTTCGACATTCCGCTGCGCGAGCCGCTGGTGCCCGACGCCGTGTCCACCGGGGAGTACGCGCCTGCGGGCAGGCCGGACGGGAAGTCCTGGACGCACACGCCGCCGGTGACGTTCGACCAGCCGCTCGACATCGACCTCACGCCCGACACCGTCGTCATCGCCGGACACGGTGCCGGTGTTCAGTCGAACCTCGCGCAACTGCCCACCGTCGCCGAGCCGACGGCGCCGCCCGCGGCCAACCCGCTGCATCCGCTGGCGCTGCCGTCGCTCCGCCCACAGCAGGTGATCATGCTCGGGCGTCCGACGCTGCACCGGCAGGTTTCCACGCTGCTGGCTGATTCGTCGGTGCCGGTGTTCGCGCTGACCACCGGACCACGCTGGCCCGACGTGTCCGGAAACTCGCAGGCCACCGGCACCCGCGCCGTGACGTCGGGGACGCCCGATCCCGAGTGGCTGACGCGGTGTGCGGCGGCGAACGCCAACGCCGTCGAGACGGTCCGCGCCCAACTCGCCGCGCATCCGCTGACGACGGGGCTGCACGTCGCGGCCGCCATCGCCAAGGGCCTGCGCGACGGCGACCAGGTGGTGCTCGGCGCGTCCAACCCAGTCCGCGACGCCGCGATCGTCGACCTGATTCACCCGGGAGGTGTCGCCCCCAAGATCACGGTGCGGTCCAACCGCGGCGTTGCAGGCATCGACGGCACGGTGTCGACGGCGATCGGTGCGGCGCTGGCCCATGACTGCACCGGCGGGCGGACGATCGCGCTGATCGGCGACCTCACGTTCGTGCACGACAGTTCGGGCCTGCTGATCGGCCCGACGGAGCCGACCCCGAAGAACCTGACCATCGTGGTGTCCAATGACAACGGCGGCGGCATCTTCGAACTGCTCGAGCAGGGCGACCCCCGGTTCTCCGACGTGTCGGCACGGATCTTCGGCACCCCGCACGACGTCGACGTCGGGGCGCTGTGCCGCGCGTATCACGTGGAGAGCCGTCAAGTCGAGGCCGACGACCTCTCCGCCGCACTGGCCGAATCGTTCGACGGCATGCGGGTCCTGGAGGTGAAGGCCGACCGCTCGTCGCTGCGGGCGTTGCACGCGTCGATCAAGGCGGCACTGTGATCAAGGAGATCACTGCCCGGTTGAATGCGGTGCGCGCCAGCGTGATTCCGCACTTGTACGGCGACGCAGGTGAGACGCGGCCGCAATGCGTCATCCGTTGGACGCGCATCGGGGTCGTCATCGCGGCATGTCTGGTCACGTTGATGTCTCTGCTCTTGGTGTTCGGCGCGTGGCGCAACGACCGTCAAATCGAACGCAACATGGGAGTGGCAGCCGCCGAGGTACTCGATGCGGGCCCGCGCCGTTCCACCATCGAGTTCGTCACGCCGGACCGCGTCACCTACCGACCGGAGCTCGGCGTGCTCTATCCGTCCGAATTGGACACGGGCATGCGGATTTACGTGGAGTACGACAAGAGCGACCCCGACCTGGTGCGGGTGCAGGACCGCAACGCGTCGCTGGCGATCATTCCCGCTGGGTCGATCGCGGTGGTCGGGTGGTTGATCGCCGGGGCGGCGCTGGTCGGCTTGGCTGCGGTGCAGCGGCGGTTGGACCGTCAGGACGCCATCAGCTTGGAAAGCCAGTCGTTGTCGTAGATGTCGATCTTCTCGTCCTTCTTGAGGTCGTAGATCGTCGGCGTCCCGGTGTTCACCTGGTCGATCTCGAAGAGGAACTCCATGTTGGTGTCGGTCATGTCCTTCGTGTCGACGTCGGATGCGCCGTTCGCGATCGCGTCGACTTGCGGGCCGGGGATTCCCGACTTCTGGGCCATGTCGGCCATCTCGTCGTCCGATGGGCCTTCGCCGCCGAGATCTTGATGCGCCCAGAGGTCTTGGACGAACTGCTGGAACGCCCGTGCCGGCGTGCCGTCGGTGCCCTCGGCGCCGCCTGGTGCCGCGGCCGCGAACATGGCCTTGGCGACGTGCGCGGAGTAACCGTCAGGGACCTGGTCGAGGAAGGTCACGGGGCGGTACGTCACCGCGAGCGCGCCGATGCCGATGTAGTAGGCGATCTGATCGCCGAAGTCGTGTTGCAGGTCGGCGCAGTGGCTGCACTGCGGTTCGGTGTAGAGCTCCACCTGCACCGGTGCCGCTTCGGAGCCCGCGCGGATGCCGAACCCGTCCTTGGTGATGCTGGCCAGCGGATGGTTCGGGTCCACCTGGGCGGTCCCGGTGATCTGGCGGCTGCATCCAGTGGTCACCAGCAGGAGGCTGAAGGCGACCGCCAGCACCGTTCGCAGAACCCGCATTGGTGCCTCCTCGTTGACGTGACCCCTCCAGTATGCGGTGGCGACTCTTTGCGTGTCGTATTCCTGTACGCAACCTCCTCGACAGTCGACGCTGTCACTATTCTGTTGTGCGCGTTGCGATCGTCGCGGAGAGTTTCCTCCCGAACGTCAACGGTGTTTCCAACTCCGTGCTTCGGGTGATCGAGCATCTCCGTCGCACGGGTCACGAGGCGATCGTCATCGCCCCTGACACACCACGTGGCGAGGTGCCCGCCGAACGTCTTCACGACGGCATCCGCGTTCATCGGGTGCCCTCGCGGATGTTCCCCAAGGTGACGTCGTTGCCGCTGGGCGTGCCCCGGCCGCGGATCGTAAGCGTGCTGCGGGCATTCAACCCCGACGTGGTGCACCTCGCGTCGCCGGCGTTGCTCGGCTACGGCGGCCTGCATGCCGCGCGTTTCCTCGGCGTGCCGACGGTGGCCGTATTCCAAACCGACATCGCGGGTTTCGCCGAGAGCTACGGCGTCGGTGTGATGTCACGGGCCGCATGGGCGTGGACGCGTCATCTGCACTCCCGCTCCGACCGCACCCTTGCGCCATCCACGTCGGCCATGGAAAACCTTGTTGCACATGGTATCCCGCGCGTCCACCATTGGGGACGAGGCGTCGACGTGACGGGCTTCGTGCCCTCGGCGCGTGACGACGCACTTCGGGCCACGTGGTCCCCCGACGGCAAGCCGATCATCGGCTTCGTTGGCCGGCTGGCGCCCGAGAAGCACGTCGAACGGTTGGCCGGACTGGCCGCGCGCGACGACCTTCGGGTGGTCGTGGTCGGTGATGGAGTCGACCGCTCCAAGCTCGAATCCCTGATGCCCTCAGCGGTTTTCACCGGCGCGCTGTACGGTGCCCAGCTGGCCGCCGCGTACGCGAGCATGGACGTCTTCGTGCACGCCGGCGAGCACGAGACCTTCTGTCAGGCAGTGCAGGAGGCGATGGCGTCTGGCTTGCCGGTCGTCGCTCCCGATGCGGGCGGACCGCGTGATCTGGTCACGCCCATGCACACCGGATTACTCTTGCCCGTCAGCCAGTTCGAAGCCCGGCTGTCCGAATCCGTCGATCACCTGATCGCCGAGCGGACACGCTATTCGGTGGCCGCTCGCCGCAGCGTGCTCAGCCGCACCTGGCCTGCGGTCTGCGATCAGCTGCTCGGCCACTACGACGCGGTCATGGGCGCCCGGGGGCTCAAGGCCGCTTAGTTGATGCGGCGTGCAACGTTTAGCACAAGTGCTACACGTTGAAACGACCTATCCTGTGGCTCGGGTGGTGACTGTGGACGTGGGTTCGCCTTGCGGTGCGGGAGCGAGTTGTTGCGATCGAACTGGGGACGTGCTGCGGCGTTGGCGGGGTGGACCTAGGGCTTGGGGTTGGATAGGGTGCGGAGGCGGATGACGGGCAGTTCGCGGTCGGTTTTCTGCTCGTATTTCGCGAAACGCTCTGCGGTGCTGGCGATGTGGCGCCACGCGTGCTGTCGGGCGTTGCCGTGCAACTGTTCTGCGCTGACCGCGATGGTGCGTCCGGCGAGCTGGATCTGCACGGTGTCGGGGTGCGCGGCCAGGTTGTAGTACCAGGCGGGGTTCTTGGCGGCCCCATTTGCGGACGCGACAATCAGCCAGCTGTCGGCTCCGTCGGGAAAGTAGGCGACCGGGGTGTGGCGTGGGGTGCCGCTCTTGGCGCCGACGGTGGTCAGGACGAGTGCCTGCATGCCCATCACCTTGGTGGCATTGCCGCGGATCCGGTGCATGTTCCAGCGGTTCATCCAGGCCATCACCTTCCCGCCGGGCTGGCGGGCACCGTGGGTGCCGTGCTGAGTGTCAAAACTCATCAACGCTCTCCTTACTACTCTCGTTTTCTCGTTGGTTGACTGCCGGCCTCGGCCGGTACCAGTGACCGATTCTCAGCGACCGTTGATTCGGGACCGTGCTCTGTTCAGGGTTGCAGCGGACGGCGCAGACGGGTCGTCTCATGGCGGTGCTGGTGTATTCCGATGAGCCGGTAGGCGAGTCGAACGGGTCTGGGTATGGCGGCGAATAA
The DNA here is from genome assembly GCA_025963195.1 of Mycobacterium sp. Classification (GTDB taxonomy): domain Bacteria; phylum Actinomycetota; class Actinomycetes; order Mycobacteriales; family Mycobacteriaceae; genus Mycobacterium. The sequence continues at coordinate 9,044 of JAOPVF010000469.1, forward strand.
GACGGTTCGTTCCTGCGGGGTGGTGTCTTCGAGGAGGTAGCCCAGCATGATCAGGCGGCGGGTCAGGGGTATCGACACCAGGCCCCGCCGGCCGAGCTCCTGGTATTCGGCAGCGGTGATGACGCGTTCCACGATCGGCAGGATCGCCGATTCTTCCTCGTCGAAGTGCTCGTTGAGTTCCGCCGAGAGCTGTTCCAGGAGCTCGGTGAGTGCCGTGCCGCTGGGCGCGTTGGGCGCGTCCTGCCACGCGGTGAACGCTGTCGCGGCCTGCTCGAGCAGCACCGCGAGGCCCTGATGCTGGCTGTCCATGCGGGCCAGCTCGGCATGCAACGGGGTCCGCGCTGACAGCCTCGGCCAGAGCAGTTCGTCCTCGCCCAGGTGGTGGTGATGGAGCATGTCGAGTACTTCGCGGGCATGTCCGGCCACGGCGCGGGCCCGGGCGAGGTCGCCGCCAGCCACTGCGGAGACGAGTTGCAGCAGCAGGGCGCATTCGCGGCGGAACATGCGGTGCACGATCACCATGTCGCTGGTGTCGCACAGCTTTTGCGCAGCGCTCGGTGCGGTCACGGCGACCCAGGCCGCCGCGTCGATGGGCCGCTGAGCGTCCCCACCGCGGATCTGGGCGAGGATGCGCTCGCGGGACAGTTCGGTGTTCTCGTGGACACGGGCGTGGGCCTGCACGTTGCTCACCAACTCCTCTTCGGTTTCCCCGGTGATGACAGCGCCGGACGGACCGCAGGTCAGGCTGATACTCATGGCGATGCTCCTTTTAGTGGATGGCGCAGGACGTCGGACCGGGTCGTGGCACGCCTGCCCATAGTCCGAACAACGTCAATATCACTGACGAAACTAGTCAAATAAACTGACCATGTCAAGAAGGCGTCGACAAAGGCCGCCCCGAGTGGGTCGTCAGCCGTCGGGCACAGCGGGCGGAGGCGCAGCGTGGCTAGGGTCGGTGCGTGTAGGGGTCGGTGATCTCGCGGAGTTGATCCAGGATCTGGCGCAACAAGGTGAAGTTGCGGGTGCCCAGGTAGGCCGTCCACTCCGCGAGGATCTCGGCCGATGTCGCGATGGCCACCTCGGCGGCTCGGCGGACACGTTCCTCGATCACGATCAACCGGGCGCGCCCATCGGTCGGGTCGGGGACCCGGCGAACATAGCTCAAACGTTCCAGTTGATCGACCAGCACCCCGGCGCTCTGTTTGCTCATTTGTGCCTGCTCAGCGAGGTCCGTGAGACGCGAACCGTCCGTGGCGATGCGTTGAAATACCCGGAGCTGAGCCAGGGTCCAGTCATCGAAACCGGCCTGCTGGATGGCCCGGAAGATCCGGTCCTCCATGTACCGGTAGGGGATGAACAACGCCACCCCTAGATCCACCTGTTGCGCGTCGTCCATACCGTTCTCGGCTCCATCGCCCACCCGCACCATGAGGAACACACACTACGTCACCTGCGTCGCACCAGGCCGCCGGCAACGCCACCGCCACTGCAGTCTCCGCAGCGCCGCGCCTACTGCGTCCCGCAGGCGTCCGCCATCCCCGTCGGTGATGTCGATGCCTGTTGGCATTGGCGTGGTTCTATGACTACATTAGTCATAGAAACTGACTAATTGCCATCCATGATCTCCGAACGTCAACGCGACGACACGGGCAGAGCGAACAGAGGGAGCACCATGACATCGACACCAACCCTGGCGGGCAAGCGGGCTTTGGTCACCGGAGGCAGCCGCGGAATCGGCGCCGCGATCGTGCGGCGCCTGGCCTCCCAGGGAGCCACCGTCGCGGTCAACTATCGCTCCGATCGAGCCGCCGCCGACGCACTCGTCGGCGAACTGACCGACCAGGGGCGGGCCGCGTCGGCCTTCCCTGGCGACGTCAGCGACGCGGCGCAGACCGATGAGTTGGTCGGCGCGGTGGTATCGGAGTTCGGCGGCCTAGACCTGTTGGTCAGTAACGCCGGCGTCGAGCACTTCGGAGCGCTGGAAACCATCACCCAGGCCGACTTCGATCTCCTCTTTCAGACCAACGTGGCCGGACAACTGTTCGTCACCCAGGCCGCGGTGGCCGCGATGACCGACGGCGGCCGAATCGTGCTCAGCTCCTCGGTTAGTGTGCGCCTGGCGGTCCATCACCACGCCCTGTATGCGGCAAGCAAGGCCGCCATCTCGGCCATGGTGCGCAATTTGGCTCCCGAACTCGCCGAGCGAAACATCGCCATCAACGCAATCGCGCCGGGCGCCACCGCCACCGCGATGGCCACCCGCTACGCCGCGAACTACACCCATCCGGCGCTGACCGACGTCCCCTTCGACGCGCTCATCCGCTCCATGAGCGCACTCGGTCGGTTGGGCCAACCGGACGAAATCGCTGCCGTGGTCGCGTTTCTACTCTCCCCAGAGGCGTCCTATGTCACCGGCACCACCATCGAGGCCGACGGCGGCTGGAACTAAACACCGGCCGCTCACGAGCGCACCCCGAAGGAACCAGTTCGAGGAGCGCCTCCCGCACTCCGGCGCCGGGACCGTGGCAGCTGACGGTGTAGCCGGCGCTCGAGCCTAGCCCTGCGCGAGCTCGGCGACCGGCTGCCACTCGTCCCAGGTCTTGATGCGGCTCTCGTAGTCGGCCTTCGCGAGCTGGATCGGCGACGACCCGAAGAAGACCCGCAGCGGCGGCTTCTCGGCGTCGACGATCTTGAGCACTGCGGCGGCGGATGCCTGCGGATCACCGGGCGTGGCGACGCGCTGGCTGCGGGCGCGTTCGGCCGCCTCGTGCACCTCTTTGTAGTCGGGCAGCTGCGCGGAGCGTTTCGACGACGATCCCGCCCAGTCGGTGGAGAACCCGCCCGGCTCGATCAGCGTCACGTGGATGCCGAACGACGCCACCTCTTGGGAAAGCGACTGCGAGAAGCCCTCGAGCGCCCACTTCGACGCGTGGTAGATGCCGACGTTCTGGAACGCGGTGATGCCGCCGACCGAGGACACCTGGATGATGTGGCCGCTGCGCTGAGCCCGCAGGTAGGGCAGCGCGGCCTGCGTGACCCACAGCGCCCCGAAGACGTTCGTCTCGATCTGGTCGCGGGCTTCCTGCTCGGTGAGTTCCTCGATGAAGCCGAAGTGGCCGTAGCCGGCGTTGTTCACGACGATGTCCAGCCGGCCGAAGTGGTCGTGGGCTGCTTTGACGGCGGCGAAGTCGGCCGCGCGGTCGGTGACGTCCAGTTTGATCGGCAACAGTGCGTCGCCGTGCTTGGCGACGAGGTCGTCGAGTGTCGCGGTGTCGCGCGCCGTCGCGGCCACCTTGTCGCCGCGTTCCAACGCCGCGATCGTCCACTCTCTGCCGAACCCCCGCGATGCCCCCGTGATGAACCAAACCTTGTTGTCGTCACTCATATGAGTACCTTTCCTCGCTGGTCACCGGTGTTCAAGTGCACTGGGGCGGTTCCCATTCCCGGATTGCGCACATTCACAGGTAGCGTCGGCATCGTGAACCGAGCGACGCTGGACAAGGACCCACATGAAGTGGCGTCCATGTTCGACGGGGTCGCGCGGCGCTACGACCTGACCAATACGGTGCTGTCACTCGGCCAGGATCGGTACTGGCGACGCGCGACGCGGACGGCGTTGCAGATCGGTCCAGGGGACACCGTGCTCGACTTGGCCGCGGGAACCGCGGTCTCGACGGTGGAGCTGGCCGCGTCGGGCGCCTCCTGCGTGGCGTGCGACTTCTCGGTGGGAATGCTCGCGGCTGGCGCCGCCAGGGACGTGCCCAAGGTGGCAGGCGACGCGACGCGGCTGCCCTTCGCCGACGAGACGTTCGATGCCGTGACGATCAGCTTCGGACTGCGCAACGTCGTCGACCACCAGGCCGGCCTGCGTGAGATGGCGCGGGTGACGCGACAAGGTGGCCGGCTGGTGGTGTGCGAGTTCTCCACGCCGACGAACGGGTTGTTCGCCACCGTGTACAAGGAGTACCTGATGAAGGCGCTGCCGCGGATGGCCACCGCGGTGTCGTCGAACCCGGACGCCTACGTGTACCTGGCCGAGTCGATCCGAGCATGGCCCGATCAGCCCGAACTGGCGCAGCAGATCTCGACTGCAGGATGGTCGGCGGTGCGATGGCGCAATCTCTCGGGCGGCATCGTCGCCCTGCACGCGGCAGTCAAGCCCTAGAACGTTCGGGCGTCGATGTCGACGCTCATCCGCTCCGGCACCGAGCCTGCCCGCTCACAGGCAGTCCGCACCAGGTCCGGTGAGTCGGCGGCGAAGACGCCGTAGAGCACCTCGTCGGTGGGTACCGCGACCGTCATCACCAGCCACACCGCCGATCCCTCGGCGGACATGCTCGCGATGGCCTTGTTGAGACCGGCGACCACGGCGTCGATCAATTCCCGTGTCAGGTTTGGTCGGTACCACTCAACCAAGAACCGATTGGCGACGGGGGCTGCCGTGGTCATGTCCGCACGCTAGCCGTCATTCGCGGGAATCAAATCGGGGTTTACCCTAACTTTGACGTCAGCTGAACGGCTTTCGGCGGTCGATGCGCCGCGAACCCGCGCCGGCACCGCGCCACACCCGCGCGATCCAGTCGGCGTCCTCGTCGGTGACGAGGTTGCCCATGACCCGGACCGCGATGCCCATCAGGAACTCCGAGCGCATCGCGACGGGGCCGGTTAGCGGTAGGAACCGGGGGATGGTGAGCAGCAGCGCAAGTCGGCGCGCCACGGAGAATCCGCGGCCGTAGTGGCGACGCAGTTCGTCCGGCCACACCTGCGACAGGTCGCCCGTTCCGAGCAACTGCGCGGCAACGCGGCCAGTCTCGAGCCCGTAGTCGATGCCCTCGCCGTTGAGCGGGTTGACGCAGGCCGCGGCGTCACCGATCAGCACCCAGTTCGGCCCGGCGATTCCCGACACCGCGCCGCCCATCGGCAACAGCGCCGACAGCCCGGCCCGCGGCTCACCGGCGAAGCCCCACTCCTCGCGGTGCAGCCCCGCGTAGTACGACATCAGGGGGCGCAGCGCGGCGTCGGCGGGGCGCTTGGCGGTCGCCAGCGCGCCGACGCCGATGTTCACCTCGCCGTTGCCCAATGGGAAGATCCAGCCGTACCCGGGCAGTATCTGTCCTTGCGGCGAGCGCAGCTCGAGGTGCGACGTGATCCACGGTTCGCTGCTGCGCGGCGAGGCGATGTAGCCGCGGATCGCCACGCCGTACACCGTCTCCTGATGCCACGTCCGGCCCAGTACACGGCCCAATGTGGACCGTGCACCGTCGGCGACGATCAGGTCCGTGCAGCCGATCTCCGCCCCGTCGCCGAGCGTCACCGACGTCACCCGGCCCGATGAATCATGATGAACACCAACCGCTTTGGCGCCGAGCAGCATCTTCGCACCGTCGTCGGCAGCCACCGATCGGATCCTGTCGTCGAGCTCGGTGCGGGGCACCGCACTGCTCGACGGAGGGAACGACGGACCGGGCCAGCCGATCTCGACGTCGGCGCCGAACCCCGACATCCGCAGACCGTGGTGGCGGATCCGGCCGTCCAGCCACGGACCGAGGCCGAGGAGCTCCAGTTCTGCGACCGCACGGGGGGTCAATCCGTCGCCGCAGGCCTTGTCGCGGGGGAACTGGGCGGAGTCGATCACCAGCACGTCGCGGCCGTTGCGGGCCGCCCACGCGGCGGCGGCCGAACCCGCGGGTCCGGCCCCGATCACCACCACGTCGGACCGCTGCATGCCCCCAGTATGTTGGAGCAATGAAGACACCAGCGACCGTGGTCGCGGGCGTGGACTTTGGTGACGCCGCGTTCGCCGCGGAGGTCCGCGACGGGGTGGCGCGCATCGAAGAGCTGATGGCCACTGAGCTGGGCAAAGCCGATGAGCTGATGGCCGAGGCGGTTCAGCACCTGTTCCAGGCCGGTGGCAAACGCTTCCGTCCACTGTTCACGGTGCTGTCGGCGCAGCTCGGCCCGGAACCCGACGCGTGGCAGGTCACCGTCGCGGGTGCGGTCATCGAACTGGTGCACTTGGCCACGCTGTACCACGACGACGTGATGGACGAGGCGCAGGTGCGACGCGGCGCCGACAGCGCCAATGCGCGATGGGGCAACAACATCGCGATCCTCGCGGGCGATTACCTCTTCGCGACGGCGTCGCGGCTGGTGTCTCGGCTCGGTCCGGAGGCGGTGCGCATCATCGCCGACACCTTCGCGCAGCTGGTGACCGGACAGATGCGGGAGACCCGCGGTGCGGTCGAGGGTGCCGACTCCGTCGAGCACTACCTCAAGGTGGTCTACGAGAAGACGGCGTGCCTGATCGCCGCGTCGGGACGGTTCGGCGCGACGTTCTCCGGCGCCGACGACGAGCAAATCGAACGGCTGTTCCGGCTCGGCGGCATCGTCGGCACGGCGTTCCAGATCTCCGACGACATCATCGACATCGACAGTGATCCCGACGAGTCCGGCAAGGTGCCAGGCACCGATCTCCGCGAGGGCGTGCACACGCTGCCGGTGCTCTATGCGCTGCGCGACGGCGGCCCCGAGGCCGAACGGCTGCGCGAGTTGCTGGCCGGTCCCGTCGACAACGACGAGGACCTCGCCGAGGCATTGCGGCTGCTGCGTTCGTCACGCGGCATCGCGCAGGCCAAGGAGACCGTCTTCCGGTACGCCGCGGAGGCCCGCGATGAGCTGGCCAAACTGCCCGACGTTCCTGGACGGCTGGCGTTGGCCAACCTCGTCGAATACACGGTCAACCGCCACGGTTGACGGCAGGGAACGGCGAGCGGCCGCCCGGCGTTCAGTCAGCGAAGACTTCCCCAGTTTCATAGGAAGAAGCAAACGATGACGTGGCATCCACACGCGAACCGGCTGAAGACGTTCGTGTTGCTGGTTGGGTTCTCCGGGCTGATCGTGTTCGTCGGCGCGCTGTTCCAGAGCAGGGCCATCCTCGGCCTTGCCGTGCTGTTCGCCGTCGGCATGAACGCCTACGTGTACTTCAACAGCGACAAGATGGCGTTGCGGGCGATGCACGCCCAGCCGGTCAACGAGCTGCAAGCGCCGCTGATGTACAAGATCGTCCGCGAGCTGGCCACCACCGCGCACCAGCCGATGCCCCGGCTGTACATCAGCGACACCGCAGCACCCAATGCGTTCGCGACCGGCCGCAACCCGCGCAATGCTGCGGTGTGCTGTACCTCGGGCATCTTGGCGCTGCTCAACGAGCGCGAGCTGCGCGCCGTGCTTGGCCACGAGCTGTCGCACGTCTACAACCGCGACATCCTCATTTCGTGCGTGGCCGGTGCGATGGCGTCGGTGATCACGGCGCTGGCCAACCTGGCCTTCTTCGCGAGCATGTTCGGCGGGAACCGCGACGGCGGCACCAATCCCTTTGCGATTCTGCTGGTTTCGCTGCTCGGCCCGATCGCGGCGACGGTCATCCGTCTTGCGGTGTCCCGGTCGCGGGAGTACCAGGCCGACCAGTCCGGCGCCGAGCTGACCGGCGATCCGCTGGCGCTCGCAAGTGCGCTGCGCAAGATCAGCGTCGGGGTGCAGCAGGCGCCGCTGCCGCCCGAGCCGCAGCTGGCCGACCAGGCGCACCTGATGATCGCCAACCCCTTCCGGGCCGGTGAGAAGATCGGCAAGTTGTTCTCCACCCACCCGCCTGTCGAGGAGCGCATCGCGCGACTGGAGCAGATGGCCGGCCGCGGCCCTGGTCAGTACTGAGCGCTGCAAGAAGACTGCTCCGGCGTCGCTCGTGTTGCCGTAGTAGTGCGAGTGACGCTGGCAACCTCTAAGGTGGGCCTGTGCTGACCAGAATCCTGATCGGCGTGGTGGCTGCGGGGGCAGCTGTGATCGGAGTGCCCGGTGTTGCCGGCGCCGATCCCGAACCCGCGCCGCCTCCTCCACCGCCCCTGAACCTCCCTGCGCTCGCGTCGGCGAAGCCGTCGGAGTTCGCGATACCGAACAGCGAGTACTACGGCTTCGCGGTGCCCGGCGACATCGTGTGCGGCATCAGCCGCGCGTCGGGAAAGTACGGCTGCAGTGGCCCGCTGCCAGCCGCACCGGACGGCGCCAACGCGGTCACCGGTTCACAGCAGGGCCCGCCGGGATTCGCCGTCACGGATCGGCCGCTGTTCATCTTCGACGGCCTGCCCAACCGGCTACTGCCCGGCACGCGCATCAGCTTCCGCAACGTCACGTGTGGAACCGACGGCACGACCACCCAGTGCAGCAACTCGTATGACGGGGCCGG
>JAOPVF010000490.1 GCA_025963195.1 Mycobacterium sp.
TGACCGGTGTCGCGCCAGCACAACAGCAGCACTGAGCGCACACGACGGTCGGACATCGTGTCGAGGATAGCCGCTGGTTACTGTTCGTCCGTGCCCGTCGTCGACCTGTTCGCCAAGCAGGCCACCCTTGCGCGATCGGTGCGGCTGCTCGGAGAGTTCCGTTTCGAACAGCGTGATCCGGCCCGCTTCTACGGCGCCCTGGCCGACGACACCGTCACGCTCGTCACGTCGTTGTGGACCTCCGTGCACGGCACCGCGCCGACCGGGTGCACCCTGCTCGACGTAGGCGGTGGCCCCGGCTACTTCGCCACCGCGTTCGACGACGCGGGATACCAGTACGTGGGCGTGGAACCGGACCCAACCGAGGCGCACGCCGGAGCCGCGCTGGCGGCGACATCCAGCAAGGGTCCGGAAGGAGCACCGGGCGCAGGCACCTTCGTGCGGGCCTCCGGCACGGCGCTGCCGTTCGCCGACGACAGCGTCGACGTCTGCCTGTCGTCGAACGTCGCCGAGCACGTCGCGCAGCCGTGGCGCCTGGGCCGCGAGATGTTGCGCGTCACCAAGCCCGGCGGTCTGGTGGTGCTGTCCTACACGGTGTGGCTCGGCCCGTTCGGCGGGCACGAGACGGGGCTCGCTCACTACTTGGGCGGCCGCCGCGCAGCCGACCGGTACGCACGACGACACGGTCACCGGCCCAAGAACGACTACGGCTCGTCATTGTTCGCGGTGTCGGCCGGCGACGGCCTCGAGTGGGCTGCCAGCACCGGGATGCTGGTCGCCGCATTTCCCCGCTACCACCCACGATGGTCCTGGTGGATGGTTCGAGTTCCGTTGCTGCGGGAATTCGCGGTGAGCAATCTGGTGCTGGTGCTGCAACCGCGCTGAAACGGTGAACTGCAACAGGTTCTCGTTTCCCGATTCGATGGGTAATGTGACGCTCATGACACAGAGCACTGCCTTCAAGACCGAGTGGGACAAGCTGTTCATCGGCGGCAAGTGGGTCGAGCCGGCCACGTCCGAGGTCATCGAAGTGCACTCGCCTGCCACCGGAGAGCTCGTCGGGAAGGTGCCGCTGGCATCCGAGGCCGACGTCAACGCCGCGTGCGCCGCCGCACGCAAGGCCTTCGACGAGGGTCCGTGGCCGCACATGGCGCCCGAGGAGCGGGCCGCCGTGCTCGGTGCCGCCGTGAAGCTGATGGAGGAGCGCGGCGACGAGCTCAAGTTCCTGTTGGCCGCCGAGACGGGCCAGCCGCCGACCATCGTCGACATGATGCAGTACGGCGCGGCGATGTCGTCGTTCAACTTCTACGTCGGTGCCGCGGACAAGTTCACCTGGCAGGACATCCGCGACGGCATCTACGGGCAGACCCTGGTACTCAAGGAGCCCATCGGCGTCGTCGGCGCGGTCACCGCCTGGAACGTGCCGTTCTTCCTAGCGGCCAACAAGCTCGGCCCGGCGCTGCTGGCCGGCTGCACCGTCGTGCTCAAGCCGGCCGCGGAGACCCCGCTGTCGGTGTTCGCCATGGCGGAGATGTTCGCCGAGGCGGGGCTGCCCGAGGGCGTGCTGTCGATCGTGCCAGGCGGAGCGGAGACCGGTCGCGCGCTGACCGCCAACCCGGAGCTGGACAAGTTCACCTTCACCGGCAGCTCGAGCGTCGGCAAGGAGGTCGCCAAGATCGCGGCCGAGAAGCTGAAGGCCTGCACGCTGGAGCTCGGCGGCAAGTCCGCGGCGATCATCCTCGAGGACGCCGACCTCGATTCGACGCTACCGATGCTGGTGTTCTCCGGCCTGATGAACTGCGGCCAGGCCTGTGTGGGCCAGACCCGCATCCTGGCGCCGCGGTCGCGCTATGACGAGGTCGTGGACAAGTTGTCCGCTGCCGTCGCCGCCATGCCGATCGGCCTGCCCGACAACCCCGGCGCCATGATCGGTCCGCTGATCTCCGAGAAGCAGCGCGAGCGTGTCGAGGGCTACATCAAGAAGGGCGTCGACGAGGGTGCCCGGATCGTCACCGGCGGCGGCCGCCCCGAGGGCCTTGACAGCGGATGGTTCGTCCAGCCAACGGTTTTCGCCGACGTGGACAACTCGATGGTCATCGCCCAGGAAGAGATCTTCGGGCCGGTTCTCGTCGTGATCCCCTTCGACACCGAGGACGACGCCATCCGCATCGCGAACGACTCGGCCTACGGGCTTGCGGGCAGCGTCTACACCACCGACTTCCCGAAGGCCGTGGAGATCGCGAAGAAGATCCGCACGGGCACCTACGCGGTCAACATGTACGCGTTCGATCCCGGCGCGCCCTTCGGCGGCTACAAGAACTCCGGAATCGGCCGCGAGAACGGGTGGGAAGGCATCGAAGCGTACTGCGAAGCCAAGAGCGTGCTGCTGCCGTTCGGCTACACGCCGTAACTCACGCGTCATCTCGTCGCCCGCTGCCTGCCAGGTTGACGTAATACTGTGAGCGCTCCTGTCCGGAGCACTCGAAGGAATTACGCGTGACGGTATCCGTTGACTTGGCCAAGGCACTCGACAAGGCGTACGAGGACAAGTCGCTCAAGGAAATCCTCGACGCGTCGCCCGCAGCGTTGGCCGCGGTCGAGAAGGCCGGCTAGCTCCCAGCCTCCAACGTCCCCGCCGACGCGACGTCTAGGGTGACGGAGGGCATCTCAGGGGTGCCGACGTCGCAACCTGCAGGGGCATCCAGTGGAGTCATCGGTCCGGGGTGAGTCGCGGGGTCGCCGTCACGCCCAGATTCTGCGCTACCTCGCCGAGCACAACGAGGCGACGCTGCCCGAATTGGCGAACCACTTCGGTGTCAGCCAGATGACCGTCTACCGGGACGTCGAGCATCTCGAGCGGATGGCCGCGGTACGGCGCGTGCCTGGCGGGGTGACCAGCCAGCCGTCGACGGTCTTCGAAAGCAACCTGCAGTACCGCCAGAGCATCCAGCTCGAAGAGAAACTCGCGATCGCGCGGGCGGCGGTCCAGTTGGTGGAACCGGGCATGTCGATCATGCTCGACGACGGAACAACCATCGAGCCCATGGTGTCCGAGCTGCGGACCCGCGGGCCGCTGACGGTGATCTCGGGCTTTCGCCCGATCCTCGAGGCGCTGCGCGGCGCCGACGACATCGAGGTGATCATGCTCGGTGGGGTGTACCGCGAACGCCACGACTGCGTCGTTGGGACGCTGTGCGAGAACATGATTGGTGAGCTGCGCGCAGATCTTTGCTTCATGTCGCCGTCGGCGATCGACCGCGGCGTGGTTCTGCATCAGGAACAAGAGATGGTGGGCGTCAAGCGGGCGATGATCGCCTCTTGCGCGCGCCGCGTCTTGATGTCCGACCACAGCAAGCTCGGACGTACCGCCACCCATCGGGTGGCCGACGTGCGCGGGTTCGACTACGTCTTCGTGGACTCTAGTGCCAACGCCGAGCGGTTGGCGCACCTCGGCGACGACGCCGCCGTCACCATCGTCCCGGTCTGACCACCTTCCTCTTCCTGCGACGGCAGCCCCGCCACATCTTGTTCCCCATCATTTGGTGATGATTTCACATCATCTGTTGACACATCTCCGCGTCAGGCGCACACTTCCGTTAAGTCGAAGGTCGGTCGTCGATTGTAACGTTGCTGTTAAAAGGCGTATTTTGACTGGTTCATGTTTTTCACATTTCAAATGTTAAAGAGGTGTTTCCGTTCGATGACCGCACATCCCTCGACGGTCGCCCCCGGGCGCGCCGTTTCCGACGCTCTGCTTGCCAGGGCCGAGCGGGTGATTCCCGGTGGCATGTGGGGTCATCAGCACACCCGGTTCCTCACCCCCGACCACCCGGCTTTCGTCGAGTCGTCCAGCGGCGCCCATCTGACTGACGTCGACGGGCGGCAGTACGTCGACCTGATGTGCTCGTGGGGACCCATGCTCCTGGGTTACGGCAACCCCCGCGTACAGGAGGCCGCGGCCAGACAGGCGCGCCTGGGCGACACCCAGAACGGGCCGTCCCCGCGCGCGGTGGAACTGGCCGAGCTTCTCGTCGACACCGTCGACCACGCCGACTGGGCGATCCTCGCCAAGAACGGCACGGATGCCACCACGGCGAGCGTGACCATCGCCCGCGCTGCGACCGGTCGCGAGGTGGTGCTGCTGGCACGCGGCAGCTACCACGGCGCCGCGCCGTGGTGCACGCCCGAGCCCGCTGGAGTGCTCGCAAGCGACCGCGCCTCCATCGACTACTTCGACTACAACGACGCCGCGACGCTCGCCGCCGCAGCGGAGCGGGCAGGCGACCGCCTTGCCGCGATCATGATCACCCCGTTCAAGCACGTCGAAGGGCTCGACAACGAGCCGGTCGATACTGAATTCGCCATGCTGGTCCGCGCCGTCTGCGACCGCTCGGGGGCAGCGCTGATCCTCGACGACGTGCGGTGCGGGCTTCGGCTCAACGTGGGTGGCAGCTGGGAGCCGCTCGGGATCAACCCCGACCTGAGCACCTGGAGCAAGGCCATCGCCAACGGTCACCCCATTGCCGCGGTGGTCGGCGCAGAACCACTACGCGCGGCGGCCTCGCAGGTGTTCCTGACCGGATCGTTCTGGACGGCGGCCGTCCCGATGGCTGCCGCGATCGCGACGATCGAGACGCTGCGAACCACTTCGGCGTACCAGGACATGGTCGACGCCGGCGACCGGTTCCGCCGCGGGATCACCACACAGATCGACGACCTCACCGACGGACGCGCCCGTTACACCGGGCCGGTCACGATGCCCTACGTCACCTTCGACGGCGACGTCGAGCACACGATTGCCACTGCCTTCGCCAGGATCTGCCTGCGCGAGGGCCTATACCTGCACCCCCGGCACAACTGGTTCCTGTCCTCCGCCCACGACAAGGACACCGTCGACCGTGCGCTAGCCGCCACGGCCGTCGCCCTGGCCGGCATCGTGCCCCTGCTCGACGACGCCCAACCCTCCACCGAAAAGGAACGACACGCATGACGAACACCGAACGCTCCGCGCCGGAAACGCCGGGCCCAGCCGCCGCCGACAACGACTCCGTCGTCAACGCGTTCGGCTACACGCAGGAACTCAACCGCGCGCTGAAGTTCTTCTCGCTGTTCGCCGTCTCGTTCTCAGTCGTGTCGATCTCGACCGGCGTGTTCCTCAACTACGGCTTCGCCATCAACAGCTTCGGCCCCGCGTCTATCTGGACCTGGCCCATCGCCGCGGTCGGTCAGGTGATCATGGCCCTGATCATGGCCGAGCTGGCCACCAAGTTCCCACTCGCCGGATACGCCTACCAATGGGGAGCCCGCCTCGTCGGCTCGGCCTACGGCTGGTTCGTCGCCGCATTCGCGCTGATCTACATGCTCGTCACCGTCGGCGCGATCAGCCTGCTCGGCATCGCGCCACTGCTGCTGACGTCGGTGGGCATCGACGACCCGCCGCAGGGAGTGATCTTGGCGCTGGCCAGCTTCCTCGTGGTCAGCGCCATCGCCATCAACATCGTCAGTGTCAAGCTCGCCTCCCGCGTCAACAACCTCGCGGTCTTCGCCGAGATCGCAGGGACCATGTTCCTGGCGGTGCTGCTGCTGGTCGTCTGGGCGATCAACGCCGACGATCCCCAGCATTCCTCGGCAAGCATCCTGACCGACACCACCCGCACCCAGGGCGGCTCCGCGTTCTACTGTTTCGCGCTTGCCGGACTGATCGGCATCTACACGCTGGTCGGATTCGAGCTGTCGGCCGATCTCAGCGAGGAGGCGGTCGACTCACAGAAGGCGGTGCCGCGCGGCGTCATCGCCGGCGTCGCGGTATCGGCCGTGCTCGGCATGATCGCGCTCATCAGCTTCACCCTGGCCATCCCCGATCTGGCCGAGGTGCAGGCCTCCAGCCAGCCGCTGGTCACCATCGCCGACCACTGGCTGCCAACACCACTGGTCAGGCTGCTGGTATTCCTGGTCGCGTTCTCGATGTACGCCCTGGTGGTGGTCACCATCGCCGGTGCAGGCCGGCTGGTGTTCTCGTTGGGCCGCGACAACATGCTGCCCGCGTCCACGCACCTTGCCCACGTCGACCCACGTACCAAGACGCCGATCAAGGCGCTCGTCACGTGTGGGGTCATCATGATGGCGATGATGTACTGGGGCTTCTTCCAGTCCGACGCGTTCGCCACCCTGATCGGGGCGACGTCACTTGCTCCCTACCTGGTCTACCTGCTCATCGTCGTCAGCTACATCATCC
>JAOPVF010000234.1 GCA_025963195.1 Mycobacterium sp.
CCTCCGACGTCGACGAGCGCGATCAGCCGTTCATCACCGGTGAGCGGACCAAGGAAGGCTTCTACCGGGTCAAGAACGGCCTCGAGCCCTGCATCGCCCGCGCCAAGTCCTACGCGCCGTACTCCGACCTCATCTGGATGGAGACCGGCACCCCGGACCTCGAGCTGGCGAAGAAGTTCGCCGAGGGCGTCAAGAGCGAGTTCCCTGACCAGATGCTGGCCTACAACTGCTCGCCGTCGTTCAACTGGAAGCAGCACCTGGACGACGCGACCATCGCGAAGTTCCAGAACGAGCTCGGGGCGATGGGCTTCAAGTTCCAGTTCATCACCCTGGCCGGCTTCCACGCACTGAACTACTCGATGTTCGATCTGGCCCACGGCTACGCCCGCAACCAGATGAGCGCCTACGTGGAGTTGCAGGAGCGCGAGTTCGCCGCGGAGGAGCGTGGCTACACCGCGACCAAGCACCAGCGCGAGGTCGGCGCAGGCTACTTCGACCGGATCGCCACCACCGTGGACCCGACCAGCTCGACCACCGCGCTCGCGGGCTCGACTGAAGAGGGCCAGTTCCACTGAGCGCAGCGAAGGGAACAGAAAGCCGGAGCCACTAGACGAACCACCGAGTGCACGGTTGTTGAACGCAAACGTCGAGTCGACGTGTCAACAACCGTGCACTCGGCGTATGTAAGGGTGACAGCGTGAGTATCGAACGAGTGGGTGTCGTCGGCGCCGGACAGATGGGTGCTGGCATCGCGGAGGTCTCGCTTCGGGCGGGCGTCGACGTGCGTGTCTACGAGCCCACCGATGCGCTCGTCGCCGCGGGCCGCGACCGCATCGCCAAGTCGCTGGAACGCGCCGTCGGCAAGGGCAAGCTCACCGAGTCCGAGCGTGACACGGCGCTGGCCCGGCTGAGCGTCACCACGAAGCTGGCGGACCTGTCCGACCGCCAGCTCGTCATTGAGGCGATCATCGAAGACGACGCCGTCAAGGCCAAGGTCTTCGCCGAGCTCGATGCGGTCGTCACCGATCCCGACGCGGTACTGGCGTCGAACACGTCGAGCATCCCGATCATGAGAATCGCTGCGGCGACCAAGAATCCGGGCCGCGTACTCGGCATGCACTTCTTCAACCCGGTACCCGTTCTGCCGCTGGTCGAGCTGATCGGCACGCTGGTCACCACCGACGCCGCGCTCGAACGGACCGAGAAGTTCGCGAGCGAAGTGCTCGGCAAGCAGGTGGTCCGCTGCTCCGATCGGTCCGGGTTCGTGGTCAACGCCCTCCTGGTGCCCTACCTGCTGGCGGCCATCCGGATGGTCGAGGCGGGGTTCGCCACCATCGAGGACGTCGACACCGCCGTCGTCGGGGGACTGTCACACCCGATGGGTCCGCTGCGGCTCTCCGACCTGGTCGGACTCGATACGCTGAAACTCATCGCGGACAAGATGTTCGAGGAATTCAAGGAGCCGCTGTACGCGCCGCCGCCCCTGCTGCTGCGGATGGTCGAGGCAGGCCAACTCGGCAAGAAGTCGGGCCAGGGCTTCTACTCGTACAGGTGACTCATAGGTGACGCGATGGTGTCGCCGCGGGGCAAAGTAGGGTTCGTTAGCTAACCTTACTTGTGATAAAGTCGTCCCGTCCTGGCCTGCGGCCCAGTGCGACAGGGTGATCCGTCGTGCGCCGCCACACGGCCGTCCTCATTCGGACGAGCGCAAGGGGTTTACCGTATGTCGAACGTCGAGTTCGAGCTGTCGCCGTTCTACGACGAGTCGCAGTCGATCTACGACATCTCCGACGATTTCTTCGCGCTGTTCCTGGGCCCGACCATGGGCTACACCTGCGGCTACTACGAGCGGCCCGACATGACTCTGGACGAGTCGCAGGTCGCGAAGTTCGACCTCGCGCTTGGCAAGCTCGACCTCGAGCCCGGCATGACGCTGCTCGACGTGGGGTGCGGGTGGGGTGGCGCGTTGCAACTCGCCGTAGAGAAGTACGACGTCAACGTCATCGGAATCACGTTGAGCCGCAATCAGTTCGAATACAGTTCGGCGAAGCTGGCGAAGCTTTCGTCGGTGCGCTCGGTGGACGTTCGGCTCCAGGGCTGGGAGGAGTTCGACGAGCCGGTCGACCGAATCGTGTCCATCGGTGCGTTCGAGGCGTTCAAGAAGGAACGCTATGGTGCGTTCTTCGACAAGGCCTACCGGATCCTGCCAGGCGACGGGCGCATGCTGCTTCACACCATCCTGGCGCACACCCAGAAGTTCTTCCGCGACAACGGGATCAAGCTGACCATCAGCGACCTGAAGTTCATGAAGTTCATCGGCGACGAGATCTTCCCCGGCGGCCAGCTCCCGGCCAGGGAGGACATCGAGAAGCTGGCCGACGATTCGGGCTTCGCGTTGGCCCGCACCCATCTGCTGCGGCCGCACTATGCCCGGACCCTCGACATGTGGGCGAAGAATCTCGAGACCAACAAGGCCGAGGCGATCGCCATCACCTCCGACGAGGTGTACGAGCGCTACATGCGGTACCTGACCGGTTGCGCGGACTTCTTCCGCCGCGGCATCACCAACATCGGCCAGTTCACCCTGGTCAAGTAGCGTCAGGCGTTGGCCAGCCGCTTCTTCTCGGCTTCGACGTCGAAATCAGCTGGCGGCCAGGACAAGTCGAGTCCCTCTAGCGCCTCGATCAGCAGCTCGGTGATGGCAAGGCGCGAATACCACTTGCGGTCACATGGGATGACGTGCCACGGCGCGTACTCGGTGGACGTCTTGTCAAGCACCGCTTGGTAGGCCTGCTGGTACTTCGGCCAGAGCAGGCGTTCGTCGATGTCGGCCGGGTTGTACTTCCAGTACTTGTCCGGCCGCTCGAGGCGCTTCTCGAGCCGCGCCTTCTGCTCGTCGAGCGAGACGAACATGGCGACCTTGACGATCGTCGTGCCGCCGTCGACCAACTCCTTCTCGAACGCGTTGATCTCGTCGTATCTGGCGCCCCACACCTCCGGGGGCACCAGGTCGTGCACGCGCACGATCAGCACGTCTTCGTAGTGCGAGCGGTCGAACACTCCGATGTGGCCCGCGGTGGGCAACGCGTTGCGGATCCGCCACAGGTAGTGGTGTTCGAGCTCCTCCTTGGTTGGCTTGCCGAAGCTGGAGTACCGGATGCCCTGCGGATTGCCCGCCCCGACAACGTGTTTGACGATGCCACCCTTGCCGGCGGTGTCCATCCCCTGCAGCACCAGCAGCACCGACCGGGTATCACCCGAGCGGCTGTTGGCGTACAGCATCTCCTGAAGTTCGGCGAAGCGCTCGTTGCGTTCGGCCTGCAGATCCGGGGCGTCGCTCTTGGATCCCTTGAACCCAGGGGTGGCATTGGTCTTGATGTCCGAGACCAGTTCGCCCGGTTTGAACTCGAGGTGTTTGTGCGGTTCGTGGGTCCACAACTCGGGGAGGTCGGGTTCGGGAGACTTGCTCATCCGATCAGTCAAGCAGCCGCGGCGGCAGAATCGGCGATGGATGCGGTATCGAGTTGAACTTCTCCAGCGACCCGTTCACTTCGACGATTCCGCGCAGCGCGCTCCACGACAGCATCGTGAGGTAATCGATCAGCTCGTCGGCCGTCATCCGCGGGTGCGACATCCATGAGTGGGTGGCCAACTGCACGCCGCCGACGATCATGAAAGCCCACGGCTGAGCGCCATGGGTGTCCATGCCGGCCTCCTGCATCCGCCGGCGCAGCATGACGCCGAGCATGCGCGCGATGATCTGCTCGGAGTCGGCGACCGCCTTGCTCTTGCTCGCGGAGCTGTTGGCCATCACGAACGGGTAGATCTCCGGCTCGGCGGCCACCGTGGCGACGTACACGCGGATGATCTCGCGGGTCAGGTCGAAGCCGTCGAGGTTGGACGACAGCGCCGCCGCCATGTTGGGGATCAGCGTGGTCTGCGCGAAGCGCATCATCACGGCCGTGGTGAGGTCGTTCTTGTCCACGAAGTAGCGGTAGAGAACGGTCTTGGAGACCCCGATCTCGGCGGCGATCTCGTCCATGCTGACGTTGCTGCCGCGCCTGCGGATCGCTTCGAGGGTGCCGTCGACCAACTCGCCGCGACGGTCGACCTTGTGTTGGTGCCAGCGCCGTTTGCGCCCGTCTGTCTTCACCGCCCCGGCTGGGGTCTGTTGTGCCACTGTCGCACCAGTCCATTCCCTAGTTGTTCCTGATAATACGGCCGATCCGTCGGCCATGACCGTTGGGACGGGACTGTCGGCGGCGCGATGACGGATGATTGGGGGGTGGTACACCGATCCTCGCCAGGACGCACGGCCGAACCGCGCCAGAGTTTTGCCGAAACGCTGGCAGGCGCCGACTCCGCCGCGGACGCCGAACGTCGCACCGCTCTGCGCCGGATGAAGGTCGTCGCGCTGGGCTTCCTGGTCGGCGCGACGGTGATCTTCCTGCTGTGCACGTGGGCGCAGTCGAACGGCGCCGGCGGCGGGGCGGCGCCTTGGATTGGATACGTCAGGGCCGCCGCCGAGGCAGGCATGGTGGGCGCGCTCGCCGACTGGTTCGCCGTCACGGCCCTGTTCAAGCACCCGCTGGGCATCCCGATCCCGCACACCGCGATCATCAAGCGCAAGAAGGACCAGCTCGGCGAGGGCCTCGGCTCCTTCGTCAGGGAGAACTTCATGTCCCCCGAGGTCGTGGAGACCAAGCTGCGCGGCGCCGAGGTGGCCGGCCGGATCGGCAAGTGGCTGTCCGACGAGTCGCACGCCGAACGGGTGGCCACGGAGGCGTCCACGGTGTTGCGGGTGCTCGTCGAAATGCTGCGGGACGAAGACATTCAGCAGGTCCTCGACCGGATGATCGTCAAGCGCATCGCCGAACCGCAGTGGGGGCCGCCGATCGGACGGGTGCTTGCCAGCCTGCTGGTGGAAGGGCGCCAGGAGGCGCTGATTCAGCTGCTGGCCGATCGCGCGTTCGAGTGGTCCCTGAACTCGGGCGAGGTCATCGAGCGGGTGATCGAACGTGACTCGCCGTCGTGGTCACCGCGCTGGGTGGACCATCTCGTCGGCGACCGGATCCACCGCGAGCTGATGGATTTCACCGACAAGGTGCGGCGCAACCCCGACCACGAACTCCGTCGCTCGGCCACCAAGTTCCTCTTCGAGTTCGCCGACGATCTGCAGCACGACAAGGCGACCATCGACCGCGCCGAGAACGTGAAGAACCAGATCATGGCCCGCGACGAGGTCGCCAAGGCGGCCGAGACCGCGTGGTCGGCGGCCAAGCGCATCCTTCTGGAGTCCGTCGACGACCCGTCCTCGGCGCTGCGGGCCCGGATCGCCGACTCGGTGATGCACATCGGGGAGTCGTTGCGCGACGACGCGGACCTCCGCGACAAGGTCGACAACTGGATCGTCCGGGCCGCTCAGCACCTGGTCGTGCAGTATGGGACGGAGATCACAGCGATCATCACCGAGACGATCGAACGCTGGGATGCCGACGAGGCCAGCCGGCGCATCGAATTGCATGTCGGCCGAGACCTGCAATTCATTCGGATCAACGGCACCGTGGTCGGTTCGCTCGCCGGTTTGGCGATCTATTCGATAGCCCAGCTACTCTTCTGATGTTCTGACCTGCGCTAGCTACTGCTTGCAAAAGTTAGCACCCCGTCGTACGGTTTATTTCGAAGCCAACCGGTCAATGACGCAGAGGGGGCCAAGCATGCCGCAGGACGAAAAACTTGCCGCTGTCGTAACCAACGCTGCGCAGGACATCGGGAGCTTCATCCGGACTCAGCGCGAAGCTGCGCAAGTATCGGTCCGGCAGCTGGCCGAGAAGGCCGGCGTCAGCAATCCCTACCTCAGCCAGATCGAGCGGGGACTGCGCAAGCCCTCTGCCGACGTGCTCAACCAGATCGCGAAGGCGTTGCGAGTGTCTGCCGAAGTGCTCTACGTGCGGGCCGGGATCTTGGAGCCGAGCGAGTCCAGCGGCGTTCGCGACGCCATCATCACGGACGTCACGATCACCGAGCGTCAGAAGCAGGTGCTGCTCGACATCTACACGTCGTTTTGCCAGCAGAACGAAGCCGCAGATGAGGAGCCCACCACTGACTGACTGTCGATTGACTGCCCACTAGAAACGCACAACCGAGTAAACATCCGAGAGAGGAACACCTGACATGGCCGAGAAGAATCAGCCCACCATCGAAGACCTGAAGACCCCGTTGCTCGCCGCCGTCGGCGCCGCTGACCTGGCGCTGGCCACGGTCAACGAGATCGTCGTGACCCTGCGTGAGCGTGCCGAAGGTGCCGCCGGCGGGGCGAAGGCCCGTGGCGAGGAGCGCCGTGCGCGCCTCACCAAGCTGCAGGAAGAGCTGCCGACCCAGATCGGCGAGCTGCGCGAGAAGCTGAGCAGCGACGAGCTCCGCAAGGCTGCCGAGAGTTATGCCGACGTCGCCACCGCTCAGTACAACAAGCTCGTCGAGCGTGGCGAGGAGGCGCTGGCGCGCCTGCGTAGCCAGCCCGCATTCGAAGGGGCCGCAGGCCGCGTCGAGAGCGTGACCGATCAGGCCGTCGAGCTGACGCAGGACGCCCTGGGCACCGTTGCCAGCCAGACCCGCGCGGTCGGCGAGCGCGCCGCCAAGCTGGTCGGCGTCGAGCTGCCGAAGAAGGCCGAGAAGGCCGCGCCGGTCAAGAAGGCTCCCGCCAAGAAGGCGCCCGCCAAGAAGGCCCCGGTCGCCAAGAAGGCTCCGGCCAAGGCGCCTGCCAAGAAGGTCACCCAGAAGTAGTTCATTAGACCGGGAGGACGTAACCCGCTTAGGCTTGAGGCGTGCAGCCACAGAGCCTGGTGGGTTACGTCCTCCTCGTCATTCAGGTGGGTGCGTTGGTGTTGGGCGTGTACTCGTTCGTGCACGCCGCGATCCAGCGTCCCGACGCCTATACCGCCACCGGGAAGATGACCAAGCCGATCTGGCTGGCCATCATTGGTGGCACCGTCGTGCTTGCCCTGGTCCTCGGTGCGCCCGTCGGTTCGGCCATCGCGATCTGCGCCTCCGGCATCTACCTCGTCGACGTCCGGCCCAAGATCCTTGAGATCCAAGGGAAGTCCCGCTAACCCGATGCGCCTACCGATTGCCGCGATGGTGGCTGCCGCCGCCGTCTGTCTGAGCGCAGGCACCGCCTCGGCCACCCCGATTTCCGGCCCGCCGTTCGTCGATCACTCCGAATGGGTGCACTGGGGCGATCTGTCCAGCCTCCGGGTGTACCCGACCGCGACGGGACGTCAAGCCGCGGGCCAGGTGCACAATGCCGCTGACGGCGACGAGGCGTGGACCGAGGTGCTTGCTCAATCTCCCGACGCCAACACGCCAGGCATGCGCGAGCAGTTCATGTGTCACTGGACCTATGCCGAGTTTGCGCAGCCGGGCAAGACCAGCTGGAACCTCGAGCCCTGGCGGCCCGTCGTCGACGAGGACACGATGGTCGGCACCGGCTGCAACCCCGGCGGCACCGAAGAACCGTTCTGACGATGACCACGCGCTGGACCCCGGAACGCGTTGCGTCCATGGTCGACCACACCCTGCTCAAGCCCGAGGCCACCGAGGCCGACGTCATCGCACTGCTATCCGAGGCGGCCGATCTCGGGGTGTACGCGGTGTGCGTCTCGCCCACCATGATCGTGACCGCGAAGTCCGTCGCGTCGGCTGATCTGCACGTCGCGTCGGTCGTTGGATTCCCCTCGGGAAAGCACTTGTCGGCGGTCAAGGCCGACGAGGCCGCCCGCGCGGTCCAGGCAGGCGCCGACGAGATCGACATGGTCATCGACGTCGGCACCGCCCTTTCGGGCTCGATGGATCTGGTGCGGGTCGACGTCACCGCGGTGCGTCAGACCATCGGCGCTGCCGTCCTCAAGGTCATCGTCGAATCGGCAGCACTGCTGAGCCTCGGCGGTGAGCAGACCTTGATCGACGCGTGCAAGGCGGCCGAGGACGCAGGCGCGGACTTCGTGAAGACCTCCACGGGCTTTCACCCCGCAGGCGGCGCCTCGGTGCGGGCGGTCGAGCTGATGGCCGCGACGGTCGGGGGCCGGCTCGGCGTCAAGGCAAGCGGGGGCATCCGCACCGCCGTCGACGCGACGGCCATGCTCGACGCCGGCGCGACCCGGTTGGGGCTGTCCGGCACGCGTTCGGTGCTAGCCGGGCTTTAGATCGCCGCGAAGCAGGGGTCCTGCTGACCGGCAGGCATGGTCGCGTTCTGCGTGGAGAACTTGGCGGTCACCCCGGAGTCGGCGACCGAGACGCTGTCGGCGTGGATGCCGAGCGGGAGGTTCTTCATCAGCTGCGAACTGAACGCATCAAGGGCGGGCTGCACCGCCTCACGCGGCAGGGTGAAGCCGAGTCCCGTCAGCTCCTGCACCTGTAGCGAGATGCCGCCGTCGACGACCTGCGGTTTGGTGATGATGCTGCCAAGTGCGGCGCCGAGTTCGATCGTGCCGTCGGACGGGTTGGCGTTCACGCTGGTGACGAAGCTGCCGACCAGAGGGATCGAGTTCTGGACGGTCTCCTTGATGCCCTCGGTCGTCCAGTTGATCGTCGCGTTGAGGGCCCCGATGGTGCCCTTCGTGTTGCCCTTGTCCTCGAGCCTGATGTCGTCGATGGTGATGTCGGCCTTCATCCCCTTGGCGTCGCGGATCTGATTGCCCGCGGTGCTGATCGAGATGTTGCCGTAGTGACCTGTGATGTGCTGCAACAGGAATGGGCTGGCACCGAACGACACCTTGGCACTGTCCTGCACCACGCACGAGACGGCCTTTGCCACCACGTCGTCGGCGCGGCTACGGGCGTAGAGCTCTGCGCCGACCACGCCCGCGGCCACCAGTGCCACCACGATCACCACCACCAGGACGATCGACATCGGATCGCGCACCAGCCGCCCGATGAACGAGCCGCTCTTCGGGGGCGGGGCGCCGCCATCGTCGGTCGACGGCGCAGGCGGGTAGGTCTGCGGCGGCGGGTAGTTCTGCGGAGCCGCAGGGCCCGATTGCGGGATCTGCTGCGTCGCCGGTTCGGGGGCCTCGGGCTGCTGGCCTGGCGGAACTTGGTTGGCCGGACGGGCCCAGGGATCGCTCACCTCAGCGATTCTGCCCTACCGACGAAGCGAACTCCGTTCGGTTGCGTAGCACCGCGATGGTTTCGCGGGCCTTCTCGACGGTGTCGAGGTCGAGGTCGGACACCAGTAACTGTGGGTCGGAGCCCGCCGCGGCGACCACCTCGCCGAGCGGTGAGGCCACCACGCTGCCGCCGACGCCGGTCGGTCCGACCGCTGCAATCTCCGCGTCGTCCGGGTAGGCCTGATCGACCGCAGCGACGATGCTGGTGGTGTCCAGGGCGCGGGCGCGGGTGAGCAGCGTCCACTGCTCGAGCTTGCCGGGGCCAGAGCCCCAGGAGGCGTGCACGGTGATCAGTTGTGCCCCGCGGCGGGCGAGTTCGACGTACAGCTCGGGAAAGCGGACGTCGTAGCAGGTGGTCAATCCGACGCCGACACCGTCGACCGTGATCAGCACCGGCTCGGAACCCGCTGCGACCGAGCGTGATTCGCTGAAACCGAACGCGTCGTAGAGGTGGATCTTGTGGTAGTGCGCAGCCACCCCGGCGCCCGTCGCGACGAGCGTGTTGGTGACGCGCCCGTCGTCGCTGGGGCAGAACATGCCTGCGACCACCGTCACGCCGTGGCGATCGCTGATGGCACGCACGCCGTCGGCCCACGGCCCGTCGAGCGGCTCGGCGATCGGTGCCAGCGGTACGCCGAACCGGCACATGGTGGCCTCTGGGAACAGCACCAGCCGCGCACCGGCGTCCGCGGCCCTTCGGGTGTAGTCCTCGACGATGTCGAGGTTGGCGGTCGGGTCGGTGCCGGCCAGGATCTGCGCTAGGGCAATCCGCATACCCAAAGGGTACTGAGCGCGTGGGCGATCAGCGGGGCGCCACCGTGTCCCACGGCACGGTCAGCACACCGTCGCGCAGCCGTCGCCGCGGCGGTTCGACGAGGAATCCCGCGTCGGCCAGCATGTCGAGCATGGCGCGCCAGCGCACGCGTGGCCCGAACACTCCGTGACCCGCCGCACTGGCCCACGCCCGGTCGGCCGCGGTCAGCAGGTCGTGCACCGGCTGGCCCGGCACGTTGTGGTGGATCAGCACCTTCGGCAGCCGCTCGGCCAGATCCGACGGCTTCTCGATCGCGAACGGGTCACAGGCCATGGTGAGACTCAGCGGACCCCTGGCGTCCAGGAGCACCCAGCAGCACCGCCTTCCGAGCTCGTCGCAGGTGCCGTCGACGACCAACCCGCCCGGAGCGAGGCGGGTGGTCATCTCGCTCCACGCGCCGGGCACCGCGTCGACGTCGTACTGGCGAAGCACATTGAAGGCGCGTACCAGCACCGGCTGCAAACCAGCCAATTCGAAACCGCCCAAGGCGAATTCGACCGGGCCGCCTCGGGTGCTGCCCACCGCGGTGCGGGCGGTGCGCACCCGCTCGGGGTGGATCTCCAGCCCGACCACCCGCACGTCGGGCCGCACCGCGCGCAACCGCGCCGCCAGTTCGAGGGTGGTCACCGGAAGGGCGCCGTAGCCGAGGTCGATCACCAGCGGATCGGCGGCGGTGAGAAGCGTCGTACGCACGCGGTGATCGTGGACCAGCCAACGGTCGCTGCGCCGCAACCGGTTGTACCCGGTCGTACCCCGCGTCAGTTGACCGACCGGCTGGGGCACAGACCCGAGTTTAGGCTCCGATCAGGCGTTTTCCCTGATCCACGCCGACGTGAAGCGCTGTTCGGCCATGACCAGGTCCACCAGTTGGCTGCCGATGAAGGTTTCCATCTTGCCGCCGACGAGCGGGATGCGGACCTCGACGGTCACCTTGAACTCCAGTCGCGAGCCGCCCTCCGCCGGCATCAGCACCGCGGTGCCTGCCAGCGAAACGGGTGCGCCGGCGATCGATCCCGCCACCGCTGCCGTGGCCCGTCCGTCGGTGATCGCGGCCCAGGTCTCCGTGCGGACGAAGCTCAGGTCGCCGTGGTGGAATTGGGCGACGACGGCGGGCAACCGGTCGGACCGCAGCGTCTGCGTGGTGATCACGTCGACGCCACCTGCGTCGTCGGCGGTCATCGAGTCGAGGGTGGCCTCGTCCGCTCCCGAACCTGCAAGGCGCTGCAGCCAGTACTGCTCGTCGCGGAACGCCTGATGGACCTGCTCGACGGTGCCCTCGTACTCGGCTGCCATGTCGAAGGAACGCGGCATAGCCGATGAGGCTACCGTTACCGCCCGTGGTCAGTTCGCAGTTCGCGGGCGCGTCGGTCCAATACGACGTGCCGCTCGCCCCGCTCACCACGCTGCGGGTCGGGCCCGTCGCGCGGCGCCTGATCACCTGCGACACCACCGAGAAGCTGGTCGCCGTGCTGCGCGAGCTGCCTGCGGGAGTGGCGGCGGAGAAGACGCTCGTACTGGCCGGTGGCTCCAACGTGGTGCTCGCCGACGACCTCGCCGACCTGACCGCCGTCCAGGTCGCAAACACCGAGATCACCGTCGTGGACGCCGTTTTGCGTGCGGAAGCCGGTGCGCCGTGGGACGACGTCGTCGTCACCTCGCTGGCCTACGGCCTCGGCGGGCTGGAGTGCCTGTCCGGGATTCCCGGCTCGGCCGGTGCCACACCGGTACAGAACGTGGGCGCCTACGGAGCAGAGGTCGCCGACACCATCAGCCGGGTGCGGCTGCTCGACCGCCGCACCGGCGCGGACCGCTGGGTGGCGCCGAGTGCGCTGGGATTCGGGTACCGCAAGAGCGTGCTGAGGAACTCGAAGGACTCCGTCGTCCTCGAGGTCGAATTCACCCTGGACGCCGAAGGGCGAAGCGCGCCGCTGCGCTACGGGGAGCTGACGACGGCACTGGCCGCCGAACCCGGCGCCCAGGTCGACCCCACCCTGGTCCGGGAGGCCGTCCTGACGTTGCGCGGGCGCAAGGGCATGGTGCTCGATGCCGCCGACCACGACACGTGGAGCGTCGGCTCGTTCTTCACCAACCCCGTCGTCGCACCGGATACGTTCGAGCGGCTCCAATCGACGGTCGACGGCCCGGTGCCCAACTACCCCGCCCCCGATGGGGTGAAGCTGGCGGCGGGCTGGCTCGTCGAGCACGCCGGGTTCGCCAAGGGTTATCCGGGTGAGCCGTCGCCAGCGCGGCTGTCGACCAAGCACGCGCTCGCTGTGACCAATCGGGGCACCGCCACCACCGCCGACGTGATTGCGCTGGCCAGGACGGTCAGGGAAGGCGTTCGGAGCTGCTTCGGGATCAATCTCACACCAGAACCGATTCTGATCGGCAGCGCACTCTAGGTACCCTCTATCCACGTGGGGATGAACCGGCGGCAGGCACTGACCGCAATGGCAGTGGGCGCCTCTGGCATCCTGGCCGCGTGTGCCGGTAACCCGGTCAAGGGGAAGCCCGAGGCAGAGGGGCCTCCGCCCGCTCCCAAGATCAGCTACAAACCCGAGATCGCCGCCACCGACGTGGCACCGACCTCACACGTCGGCATCGACGTCGACAACGGCTGGTTCCAGCGCGTCACGCTGTCCAACCCCGACGGCAAGGTCGTCGCCGGTGTGATCAACCGCGACCGGACGTCGTTCACCACCACCGAACCACTCGGCTACGGCGTGGTCTATTCGTGGGCCGGTGCGGTCGTGGGGCGCGACGGCAAGGCCGTTCCGCTGGCAGGCAACTTCACCACCGTCACCCCGCAGACCCAGGTCAATGGGCAGTTCCAGCTCGCCGACGGACAGACGGTCGGCGTCGCTGCGCCAATCATCATTCAGTTCGACGCCTCGATCAGCGACAAGGCCGCCGTCGAGAAGGCGCTGAAGGTGACCACCACCCCACCGGTCGAGGGCAGCTGGGCGTGGCTGCCCGACGAGGTCGGCGGATCCAGGGCACATTGGAGGACCAGGGACTACTACCCGGCAGGCGCCAAGGTCAACGTCGCGGCCAAGCTGTACGGCATCCCGTTCGGCGACGGCGCGTTCGGCGCGCAGGACCTGACGCTCGACATCGAGATCGGCCGGCGTCAGGTGGTCAAGGCGGAGGCGTCGTCGCACCAGATCGAGGTCATCACCGACGAAGGCACGATCTTGACCCTGCCGTGCAGTTACGGCGAGGCCGACCAGCCGCGCAACGTCACCCGCAGCGGCATCCACGTCGTCACCGAGAAGTACGAGGACTTCTACATGACGAACCCCGCGGCCGGCTACAGCAACGTGCACGAGCGGTTCGCGGTGCGGATCTCCAACAACGGCGAGTTCATCCACGCCAACCCAGCGAGCTCCGGTGCGCAGGGCAACACCAACGTCACCAACGGCTGCATCAACCTGTCGACGGCCGACGCGCAGCAGTACTTCAACACCGCGATGTACGGCGACCCCGTCGAGGTCACGGGTACCTCGATCGAACTGTCCTACGCCGACGGCGACATCTGGGACTGGGCCGTCAGCTGGGACGAGTGGAAGGCCATGTCGGCCGTCACCCCGGCGCCGTCGCCGTTGAACCTGCCGAGCACGGCCCCGGCCACCCCCACCGACGCACCAACGCTCTCTGGCACGCCGACGACCACCACCCCTACGACGACGGCGCCCACGACCACCACGCCTACTCCGGCTACGACGTCTCCGGGCGGGTGAACTTGCGGGTCGCGCTGGCCTGATCCCGCGGCCGGATCACGATCTGGTCCAAATCGACGTGAGACGGCCGCGACGCCACGAAGCCGATCACCTCGGCGATGTCGGCGGCCACCAGCGGCGTCAGCCCCTCGTACAGCGCGTCGGCCCGATCCTTGTCGCCGCCGAACCGGACCACGGAGAACTCCGTCTCCACCATGCCTGGCGCAATCTCGGTGAGCCGCACGGGCTTTCCCAACAACTCGCCACGCAGGGTGCGGTGCAGTGCGCTCTGGGCGTGCTTGGCCGAGGTGTAGCCGGCGCCGCCGTCGTAGATTTCGAACGCGGCGATCGAGGTGACCGTGACGATCAGCCCGTCGCCGGAGTCGACCAGCTTGGGCAGCAGCGCCCTGGTCACCCGCAGGGTGCCCATCACGTTGGTCTCCCACATCCATCGCCAGTTCTCGAGGTCGGCGTCGGCGACCGGTTCGGTGCCCTTGGCCCCGCCTGCGTTGTTGACCAGCACGTCGACGCGGTCGAGGCTTGCGGCCAAGGCGTCGACGGCTTCGGGATCAGTGACGTCCGCCACAGTCGCGGTGCCGCCGATCTCATCGGCGAGTGCCTTGATGCGGTCCCCGCGGCGGGCCACGCAAACCACGTGGAAGCCAAGTCCGGCAAGGGTTCTCGCGGTCGCTTCACCGATACCGGAGCTGGCTCCGGTGACCACTGCCACGCGCTGGGGGGATTGCGCTCTCGTCATGGGCCCAACTTTAGTTGGCGTGCTAAATTCTTCGTGTGTCCGCTAGTCAGGCTTCCCGCAGCGCCGTTCGGCGTGCGTGTTGTTGTTGTCGCGCTTATCGCCGCGCCTGACTGAACCGCAGACGTTCTTCGTCCTGATGAGTCGCAGGTGTGGCCCGGACCCCACCAGCCGACTTCTTCCAAAGGACACCCCGTGCGCGCATCAACCGCCACCGCAACCATCGCCCCAAGCATTCTGGCCGCAAGCCCCAGCACCGCCGTTCGTCAGACGCCGACCGCGCACGCCAAGCGTGCCCTTCTGGCCCGCCACCACATCGTGGCTCCCTCCCTACGCGTCGCCGACGCCGCCGCCGCATCGGTGTTCGGCGCGGCCCGGCTGCGCGGACCGATCGCCCGCGACGTCATTGCCCAGGTCACCGGCCTGAGCATCGCGACGGTCAACCGTCAGGTCACCGCTCTTCTCGACGCCGGCGTGCTTCGTGAGCGCGCCGACCTCGCCGTCTCCGGCGCCATCGGCAGGCCGCGGGTGCCGGTCGAGGTGAACCACGAACCCTTCCTGACCCTCGGCATCCACATCGGCGCCCGTACGACGAGCATCGTGGCCACCGACCTGTTCGGCCGCACGCTCGACGTGGTCGAGACGCCGACGCCGCGGGGCACGCAGAACGCCGCACTGGCGTCGCTGGCCGGCAGTGCACGTCGCTACCTGAGCCGTTGGCACCGCCGCCGCCCACTGTGGGTCGGCGTCGCGGCCGGTGGTGTCGTCGACAGCGTCACCGGACAGCTCGATCACGCGCGGCTGGGCTGGTCGGGTGCCCCGGTCGGTGCCGTGCTGGCCGAAACACTGGGTCTGCCAGTCTCTTTGGCCTCGCACGTGGACGCCATGGCGGGGGCTGAGTTGTTGCTCGGCGTGCGCCGGTTCAGCACTCAGTCCGCATCGGACGCCGCGGGCCGGACGGCTCCGGCGACCAGCCTGTACGTCTACGCCCGCGAGACCGTCGGTTACGCGCTGTCGATCGGCGGCCAGGTGCACTCGCCGACGAGCGGGCCAGGCACCATCGCGGCGTTGCCCGCGCAGTCGGACGTGCTGGGTGGCACCGGCCTGCTGGAGTCCACGGTCAGCGACGAGGCGGTCCTGACGGCAGCCCGCAAGCTGCGCATCGTGCCTGCCGAAGGTCCTGCCTCGACGGTGGCGGCGGTGCTGCGTGCGGCGCGTCAGGGCAACGAGCAGGCCGCCGAGCTGCTTGCCGAACGGGCCAGAGTGCTCGGCGAGGCCGTGGCCCTGCTGCGCGACATGCTCAACCCCGACGATCTGGTGGTCGGTGGGCAGGCGTTCACCGAGTACCCGGAGGGCATGGCGCTGGTGGAGGCCGCGTTCGCGAAGCGGTCGGTGCTCCCGGCCCGCGACATCCGGGTGACAGCGTTCGGCAACCGCATCCAGGAGGCCGGCGCAGGCGTGGTGTCGTTGGGCGGGCTGTACGCCGACCCGATCGGCGCGATGCGGCGGGCACAGAGCCGCCGCCTCGAACCGGCCTGAGGATCGACCGCCTGACGAGGGCAGATTCGCGCCGGTGTAAGTATTGAGTGTGCGCGTAGCCGTCTTGTCGGTCCATACCTCGCCGTTGGCCCAGCCGGGGACCGGTGACGCAGGTGGGATGAACGTCTACGTGCTGCAGACCGCGCTGGAGATGGCCCGTCGTGGCGTCGAGGTGGAGATCTTCACCCGTGCGACGTCGTCGGCGGATCCGCCGCTGGTGCGGGTGGCGCCAGGAGTACTGGTGCGCAACGTGGTCGCCGGGCCGTTCGAGGGTCTCGACAAGTACGACCTGCCCACTCAGTTGTGCGCGTTCACCGCGGGCGTGTTGCGCGCCGAGGCCACTCACGAACCCGGCCACTACGACGTCGTGCACTGCCACTACTGGCTTTCGGGGCAGGTCGGCTGGTTGGCGAGGGATCGGTGGGCGGTGCCGCTGGTGCACACCGCGCACACGCTCGCCGCGGTCAAGAACGCCGCGCTTGCCAGTGGTGACTCGCCGGAGCCCCCGTTGCGGGCGGTCGGTGAGCAGCAGGTGGTCGACGAGGCCGACAGGCTCATCGTGAACACCGAAGACGAAGCGCAACAACTGGTTTCGCTGCACAACGCCGACCCGGACCGCATCGACGTGGTCCATCCCGGCGTTGACCTGACCGTCTTCACCCCAGGCGACAAGAAGGCTGCCCGCGCTGCGCTCGGGCTCGCCGCCGACGAGCCGATCGTGGCGTTCGTCGGCCGCATACAGCCGCTCAAGGCGCCGGACGTCCTGCTGAGCGCTGTCGCCAAGCTGCCAGGTGTGCGCGCCGTCATCGCAGGCGGTCCATCCGGCAGCGGACTTGCCAGACCCGACGGCCTTGTTCGTCTCGCCGACGAACTGGGCATCGCCGATCGGGTCACCTTCCTTCCTCCACAATCCCGCGATCAGCTGGTCAACGTGTACCGGGCCGCAGACGTGGTCGCGGTGCCGAGCCATTCGGAGTCGTTCGGGCTCGTCGCCGTCGAGGCGCAGGCGTGCGGTACGCCGGTGGTGGCCGCGGCAGTGGGCGGCCTGCCCGTTGCGGTGCGCGACGGGGTCAGCGGCGTGCTGGTGCCCGGCCACGACGTCGACGACTGGGCAGCCGCCATCGATGAGCTGTTCCGCCGCGGGCCCGAGACCATGCGTGACGCCGCGGTCGAACACGCCGCGACCTTCTCCTGGGCGCACACCGTGGACGCACTGCTGGCGTCCTACGGGCGGGCCATCACCGATTACCGGGCCCGCCACCAGGCCCGCGACGTCGGGGCGCGCCGCAACGGTCGACGGTTCTCGATTCGGCGGGGTGTCCGCGCTTGAGCCGAGACGTGAGCCACCCCGAAGGCGAGCGCGAGTGAGGATCGCAGCGAGGGACGAGCGAGGACCGGAGCGAGTGGGAGCCGAGACATGAGCCAAGGCGTCCAGCAGGTCATCGAAGACACGCTCAAGGAACACGAGCTGGTCTACAGCCACCACGACGGCGCTCGGGGCGGGCTGCCGGGGCTGATCGTCGAACTGCCGGGGGAGCGGCGCCTGGTGACCAACACGATCCTGTCCATCGGCGAGCATTCGGTGCGCGTCGAGGCGTTCGTCTGCCGCAAGCCCGACGAGAACTTCGAGGGCGTCTACAAGTTCCTGCTCAAGCGCAACCGCAGGCTCTACGGCGTGGCCTACACCCTTGACAACACCGGAGACATCTACCTCGTCGGCCGGATGGCCCTGCACTCCGTCACGCCCGACGAGATCGACCGTGTCCTCGGTCAGGTGCTCGAGGCCGTCGACCAAGACTTCAATACATTGCTGGAGTTGGGTTTTCGGACCTCGATCCAAAAGGAATGGGAGTGGCGGGTGTCGCGCGGCGAGTCGCTGAAGAACCTACGGGCGTTCGAGCATCTGATAGACGATCAAGACGCCTGAGCGCCCCGCATGAGAGGATTTGGGCATGGGATCCGCCACGCTGATTCTGCTCCGTCACGGCGAGAGCGAATGGAACGCGCTGAACCTGTTCACCGGATGGGTGGACGTCGACCTCACCGACAAGGGCCGCGCGGAGGCGACGCGCGGGGGTGAACTGATCGTCGAGAACGGCGTGCTGCCCGACGTGCTCTACACCTCGCTGCTGCGCCGGGCCATCACCACCGCACACCTCGCGCTGGACGAGGCCGACCGGCTGTGGATCCCGGTGCACCGTAACTGGCGGCTCAACGAGCGGCACTACGGCGCGCTGCAGGGTCTGGACAAGGCCGCCACCAAGGAGAAGTACGGCGAGGAGCAGTTCATGGCGTGGCGCCGCAGCTACGACACGCCGCCGCCGCCCATCGAGCCCGGCAGCAAGTACAGCCAAGACGCCGATCCTCGTTACGCCGACATCGGGGGCGGCCCGCTCACGGAGTGCCTGGCCGACGTGGTCGAGCGGTTCGTGCCGTACTACACCGAAACCATCGTGCCCGACCTCAACGCAGGCAAGACCGTGCTGATCGCCGCGCACGGCAACTCGCTGCGGGCACTGGTGAAGTACCTGGACGGCATGTCCGACGAGGACGTGGTCGGGCTGAACATCCCGACGGGCATTCCGCTGATCTACGAGCTGGACGAGAATCTCGCGCCCACGGTGCCCGGCGGGCGGTACCTCGACCCGGACGCCGCGGCCGCGGGTGCCGCCGCCGTTGCTGCCCAGGGAGCCAGATAGCGACCCACAGCCGGCCCGAGGCGAACACTCGGTGAACACAGGTGAACGGAATCCGAACTCCTGTGTTTGAGTCTGTGACATGTCCCGAATTGGCCGCACGCTGCTGGGATGACGTTCACCCGATGCGTACGATTTGCTCGTGAGTGTGGGGTCC
>JAOPVF010000531.1 GCA_025963195.1 Mycobacterium sp.
TGGTGAACTCGCTGCCGAAGGATCCGAAGGTGCAGGTGCTCGACATGGGGGCCTTCATCGACGACCTGGTGACGAATGGCGCCAAATACGGATTCACCCACGGGGCCAACGAGGACGCGTGTCTGCAGCCCGCGCAGGACTACTGCGCTGCCGACGCCTGGAAGTCCCCCGACGCCGACCGTACCTACGTATTCGCCGCGGCCGAGCACCTCACGACGCATGCGAACGAACTCCTGGCCGACTACGTGATGAAGCAGGTCAGCCAACACGAGGGACCGTAGGGAACACCGGGAAGTCCGGGCACCCGGTCGACGTTGACACCGGACGTGCCCGACACTCGATGCGTGACACCAGATGATCGATCCCGCCGCTTCGGATCCGCTCTTCTCGCCTACGCCTTCGCCGTAATCATGCTGGGCACCACCCTTCCGACGCCGATGTACGCGCTGTACGGCGAACGGATGCACTTCGCCGTACTCACCACCACGGTGATCTTCGCGACCTACGCCGTCGGGGTGCTCGGCGCGCTTCTGCTGTTCGGGCGGTGGTCGGACGTGCTGGGCAGGCGCCCGCTGCTCCTCGCCGGTGCCGCGTTCGCGCTGGTCAGCGCGGTGCTGTTCCTCTTCGCCGACGACGTCGCGCTGCTGCTGGTCGCGCGGCTGTTGTCCGGCTTGTCGGCGGGTGTCTTCACCGGCACCGCCACCGCCGCCGTCGTCGAGGCGGCCCAACCCGCGCATCGCGAGCGCGCCGCCGTCGCCGCGACGATCGCCAACATCGGCGGGCTTGGCGCCGGACCGGTGCTGGCCGGGCTGCTTGTCGAGTACGCGCCGCACCCCCTACAACTGTCATTCGTGGTGCACATCGTGCTGGTCGTACTGGCCGTCGGCGCGGTGCTGCTGGCGCCGGAGACGTCGTCGCGGACCGGTCGGCTCGGTATTCAGCGGCTGTCGGTGCCCGCCGAGATGCGGGCGGTCTTCGTCACCGCGGTGACGGCGGCATTCGCGGGTTTCGCCGTGACGGGCCTGTTCACCGCGGTCGCGCCGTCGTTCGTATCGCAGGTCATCGGCATCGACAACCACGCCATCGCGGGAGCGGTGGCGGGTTCGATCTTCGCCGCATCGGTAGTCGCGCAGCTGTCGGCGCGACGGATGGTGCCTACGCGCGCCGTCGCGATCGGTTGCGTAATCCTCGTGGTGGCGATGGCGATACTGGCTGCGGCCCTGCACTTTTCGTCGCTGCCTGGCCTCATCGGTGCCGCGGTGCTGGCGGGTGTCGGCCAGGGCATCAGCTTCAGCCGCGGCCTCGCCGCCATCTCCGAACTCGCGCCTCCCGATCGTCGTGCCGAGGTCAGCTCCACCTACTTCGTGGTGGCCTACGTCGCGATCGCACTGCCGGTCGTCGGTGAGGGCCTGGCCGCCCAGCACTGGGGATTGCGCACCGCCGGAGTCAGTTTCGCGATCGCGATCGGGGTCCTGTCGGCGATCTGTCTAGCCATGATCCTGGTGCAGGAGCGTCGCCCAGCCGCCGAGGGCGCGCACAGTTGAGTGGTTCTACTCACGTCGATCGTGGTTGCCCGCGCCTAGATTCGAGCCATGCCGCTTACCTTCCCCGGCGCCGCCGACATCGAGGCGAGCACACCGGCTGACCGTGGTCTTGGCGGCGATGCCGCTGCTGGCCCGCATCACTCGGTGTGCACCTTGCGTTCGACTACCTGGGTCTGCCGCGCTACCCCGGCCAGCCACACTTCCTGATGCTCAGCATCGCCCAAATGGTCCTGGTGGGCCTTCTGGTGGCGGCGCTGTTCGTCGTGCTGCGACCGTTGGAGAACGACCCGCTACCGCTGTGGGACGGCGGGGACGTCGCGGCAAGAGGAGCCCGCAGCGCGGCCGTCGGCTCGCTGCTTTCCATCGCCGGTGCGGCCACCCTGGCATCGGTCGGCTGGGGCCTCAAAGAGCAAGGGCTGGTTTGCGTTTCGGCAATGCTCTTGGCGCTGATCGGCGCCCGCGGGCTGGCCAACCAGGGCGTCACAGCCGCGGCACTCCTCGAGGCGAAGGTCGGCTAGCCGCTCTTGCGCCGGAACTCGCGGCGGGCCGACTCGGGGCCGTGCGCCTTCGGTTGCTTGTTTCCTGCGTCCTTGTGAGGGGCGCCACCGCCCGCGTTGGCCTTCTTGCGTTCCAGTGCTTCGCGGAACTTGCGCTTGTTGTCGTCTTCGGGTTCCTCGGCCATGCGGCAAGACTAACGCGCAACCGGGCAGGAGGCCCGAAGGGTTACCCAAGCGCGACTCAGCGGATGCCCGGTGGCAGCCCGTAAAGATGCGAGATCGGCAGCGTCAATACGACCCGGCGGTCCGCCACCATCGCTTGGCGGTACTCGTCCC
This sequence comes from Mycobacterium sp., assembly GCA_025963195.1. Classification (GTDB taxonomy): domain Bacteria; phylum Actinomycetota; class Actinomycetes; order Mycobacteriales; family Mycobacteriaceae; genus Mycobacterium. Next base: position 2,378 of record JAOPVF010000531.1, read on the forward strand.
AGTCGGGGTGCTCACCGGCGATGTTGCGGTACAAGGCAATCAGTGCCTCGACGGTGTCATCGTCAGGTGCGGCAGCGGGCGGGGTCAGCGTTGCATCGCCCTCGACCACCGCGTACGCCCACCCGTCGTCGGCAGTTACGTGAATCGAGGCCCGCGGGTCGCGGCGCAGGTTGCGCGTCTTGGCCCGCGGCTCCGTGACCGACACCTGGATCGCGACGTTGCGCGGATCGAAGTAATACGAGACGTTAGACAGCTGCGGTCTGCCGTTACGCTTGATGGTGGCCAGAACCCCAAGTGAGTTGCCGCTGATCACGGCCAACAACTTCTCGTCGAACACATGCCGCGTCATGAGGCCAGCCTACGGCGAGTCGAGAGGAACCGACCGAATTCGGCCACCGCATCCCTAACATGGGGCAATGGCCGCGATCGATGGCAATGCCCTTCCGCCCGGCCACGGGTGGTATCGAGCCGCTGCCTGGCCACCATTGGACCGCATCGGTCCGCTTCGCCGCATCCGGTCGAGCAATACGGTGCTGGAGTTCGGGTGACGCGCTACGTGGCCTTCCTCCGCGGCGTCAACGTCGGCGGGGTGAACCTGAAGATGGCCGCGGTGGCCGAGGCGTTCGCCGCGGCCGGCTTCACTGCCGTCAAGACGGTGCTCGCCAGTGGCAACGTGTTGTTGGAGAGCAAGGGATCGGTCACGTCGGTGCGCACGAAAGCCGAAGCGGCGCTGCGTGAGACGTTCGGCTACGACGCTTGGGTGCTGGCCTACGATTTCGACACCGTCGCCGCGATCTCGAAGGCCTATCCGTTCGAACGTGAGGTCGAGGGCCACCACTCGTACGTCACGTTCGTCACCGACACGGCGGTACTCGACGAGCTGGCGGAACTCGCCGGGCCCGACGAGCTGATCGAGCGCGGCGACGGCGTCGTCTATTGGCAGGTGCCCAAGACGGGCACGCTGGACACCACGATCGGCAAGACGATGGGCAAGAAGCGCTACAAGTCCTCGACCACCACGCGCAACCTACGAACGATCGACAAGGTGCTCAAGGCCTGAGCGTGTCGTAGATTCGCGTCGGTGAGCTCCGAACCGAAGATCGACGGCGCGACGCTGACCGGCGTGTCGGAGACGGCGCTGCTGACGTTGAAGATGCGGGCGTCCGAGGCCCGCAGGCCCGAAGCGATCATCGACGATCCGATGGCGATCGAACTGGTCGACGCCATCGACTTCGACTTCGCCAAGTTCGGCTACTCCCGCCGCCAAGACATGGCGCTGCGGGCACTGGCGTTCGATGACGCAACCCGGACCTATCTGGTGGATCATCCGGCAGCCACCGTCGTCGCGCTCGCGGAGGAATTGCAGACCAGCTTCTACCGCTTGGAGGCAGCCGGCACTAGCGACCGGTTCCGGTGGCTGACCGTCGATCTGCCCCCGACGGTTCCCCGGTGGACGGATGATGTTCGACCTGCCGCCGTCGTGGTTCGCGATGTGGGCGATCCAGCGGATTCCGCTGTTCGACCCGGTGCGCCCCACGCTGACCCTCGTCGAATTCGGCTAGCTCAGCTAACCGAACGCCGCATCCACGTAGCGCAGAGCTGCCGCCTTGTTCAGCCCGAGTGCGCGCGCCGTCACCACGTACGCGTGCGCCGCAGAAGCCATCGCCGAATCGGCCGGGTCCGCCCGCGCGACGAACGTGCCGAACCTGCCCCGCGTTTCGACCAAACCGGCGGTCTCGAGCTCGCGGTAGGCACGTGCGACTGTGTTCACCGCCATGGTCGTCTGGACGGCCAACTCTCGAACGGTAGGCAGCCTCGTCCCCGGCGAAAGCCTGCCGTCCCTAATTCCCTCTATGATCTGGGTCCGCAACTGATCGAACAGCGGCCTCGCGGCTCGCGGGTCGACCTGGACCCATTCCCCCAAATCGGTCACGTGCTCAGTATCACAAAGTCCGGCTAGTTTGGTCGTGTGCATGTGGTTGTACTTAGCGGCGCCGGGGTCTCCGCCGAGAGCGGCGTGCCGACGTTTCGGCACGTCGAGACCGGTTTATGGGCAAAAGTCGACCCCTACGAGATTTCCAGCGCCGACGGCTGGCGCCGACATCCCGAGAAGGTGTGGGCGTGGTACCTGTGGCGGCACTACATGATGAAGTCCGTCGAACCGAACGACGGCCACCACGCGATCGCCGCGTGGGAGGACTACGCCGAGGTGCACGTCGTCACTCAGAACGTCGACGACCTGCACGAACGTGGGGGCAGCTCCCGGGTCTACCACCTGCACGGCAGCCTGTTCGCATTCAAGTGCGACCGGTGCGGTACGTCGTACGACGGTGAGTTGCCCGCCATGCCGGAGCCGGTCGAGACGGTCGAACCACCGACGTGTGCCTGCGGTGGCCTGATCCGCCCCGACGTGGTGTGGTTCGGCGAGGATCTGCCCGCCGACGCCTGGGAGCGTTCGCTGGACGCCGTCACCGCCGCCGACGTGGCCGTCGTGGTGGGAACGTCGGCGATCGTGTACCCCGCGGCGGGGCTGCCGGAGCTCGCGCTGGCCAACGGCATCCCGGTGATCGAGGTGAATCCCGAGCGCACACCGCTCTCGGACCACGCGTCGATCTCGTTGCGCGAATCCGCGGTCACCGCTCTACCCAACCTGTTGCAACGACTGCCCGCGTTGCTCGGCTGACTCGGCGGTCAGGCCGGCCTGGCGGCCCGCCCGATCGCGGTTTCGGATGCGGGCATCGGCACCCACGCAGGCAGCACCCACTCGCGGCGGGTCTCGGCGACCTCGAAACCGGCGTCGACGATGGACCTCTCGGTGTGCCGGTGGGTGTGGCAGTTGCCGAGCAGCCGCGGCCACACCGTGGCGTCGGCAAGGCGTTGCATCCTCGCCCGCACGCCCGCACTCGCGACGTGCTCGAGGTAGCGCAGCTCCCCACCCGGCCGCAGTATCGAAAACAATTGCCGCAGAACGCCGTCGGGGTCCTGCACGGAGCACAGCACCAACGAGCACACCACGGCGTCGAACGGTTCCGACGTTCCGACGTAGTGCTCGACGGTGTCGGTGCTGACCGTGACGGGGACCGACGCCTTGTCGATCGCCTGCCGCGCCAACACCGCGAGGCGCTGCTCGGGCTCGATGGCGACGACTTCGGTGACGGTGGCCGGGTAGAACTCGAAGTTCGTGCCGGTGCCTGCGCCGACCTCCAGCACGCGCCCGGTCAGCCCGGCCAGGTTCTCGCGACGCAGCCGCCGGATCGACTCGGGCTCGCGGGTGGAGAGCTTCGTCCACAGCCGCGCGAAGAACGGGTTGTCGATGGTGTCAGCCATCGGAGAGCTCCTTTATCCGCGCGACGGCCTCGGTTGGCGGCACGTCGGGGCCCATCACACCGCAGGCGATCTGCCCGCAGCAGACCGCGCTCAATATCCGATCGGCGAACGCATCGACGTCGCCGAACGGTAGGTAGGGCCGCGAAATCAGCTGCGCGGCCACACCGTGTGCGACGGTCCACAGTTCCAGGGCCGCCATGGTGGCATCGCCAGGCGGGTAGACGCCCTCTGCCATCAGCGACTCCACCGAGTTGCGCATGTGCACGAACGCCGAGCTGTTGAGCGTGACGTCGACGTCGCTGCCGAGTCGGCCCTCCCCCATCATGGCGATGCGGTACAGCTCGGGGGTCTGGGTGGCGAAGCGCACGTAGGCCATGCCCTGCGCGCGGAGGCGGTCGATGTTCGTCGTTTCGTCGGCGGCGACCTGCTGCATGACCTCGTCGAGGCGCTCGAAGTACCTGCCGCACACCGCATCCAGCAGTGCATCCTTGTCGGCGAAGTGCAGATAAATCGATGGCGGAGTCACGCCGACGCGCAGCGCCACCGACCGGATGGAGACGGCCTTCGCGTGGCCGGTCTCCAAGAGCAGATCGGTGGCGGCGTCGAGGATCTCCTCGCGGAGGTGCTCGCCGGAACCGCGCGCGGCGCGGCGACGCTTCAGTGGCTGAACAGTCACGCTAGCCAGTGTCCACGACGGAGACCATGGCACGTTCGGATTTCGGTTCCGGCCTGCCGCCATCGTCGTCGGGGCCGGACTCGCTGATCCCGATCCGCCGATGCAGCCGGACCAACGGCCGCGGCGCCCACCAGTTCCAGCCGCCCATCACGTGCATGAAGGCAGGTACCAGAACCATCCGGATCAGTGTGGCGTCGACCAGCACGGCAAGCGTCAGCCCGACACCGAACATCCGCATGAACGACACCTGCGCGGCGATCAGCGCGGCGAACGATATCGACATCACCACGGCGGCGGCGGTGATCACCCGGCCCGTGCGGGCCACCCCGAGGGCCACCGCCGCGTCATTGTCGGCACGGGCGAGCTTGATCGCCCGCAGGCCGGACGGTGCGCCTTCGCCGTTGGTCCGCAGTTGCAGCCAGTACTCGCGGATTCGCGCGACGAGGAACACCTCGTAGTCCATCGACAGCCCAAACGCGATGCAGAACAACAGCACTGGCATGTTGGCCACCAGCGTGCCGGTGGCCGTGGTGCCGAGCGCGTTCAGATGCCCGTCCTGGAAGATCCACACCAGGGCGCCGAATGCCGCAGTCAACGACAACACGTTCAGCACAACCGCTTTCAGCGGCAGGATCACGCTGCCCGTCAACAAGAAGAGCAGGCCGAACGTGATCACCGCGATCAGGCCGAGCACCCATGGCAGTCGATCCGTGATCGCCACCACGCTGTCGCGGTTGATCTGCGCACTACCGGTCATCTGCACCGACCGGTCGTCGGGGTCCGGCACCTGGTGCAGGCGATCGAGCTGTGCCTCGGAGCTGTCGGAGAACAGCGGTGCCGTGCTTCCGACGGTGAGGAAGGCGCTGCCGTCGACGGAACCGGTTGGAGTCGTTGGCGGCCCGACCTTCTTGCCGCCGGCGAACGTGCCCGTCGTGGCCGATACCGCCGAGACGTTGGGAACCCGGGACAGGTCGGCGGCGTAGCGCTCGATTTCGGCGGGGGCGAGCCCGGCGGCGTTCGGCACGACGACGGTGACCGCGGTCGAGGAGTCGTCGGCGAAGTCGTTGCGCAACTGATCACCG
>JAOPVF010000553.1 GCA_025963195.1 Mycobacterium sp.
GAGTCGGCCAGCTCCTCGACCACCGAGAACTTCTCGGCACTGCCGACGCCGCGGCCACCCGCGACCACGACCGTGGCCTCGGTGAGCTCCGGACGGTCACCGGCCTCGACGGGCTGGCGTGCGGTGATCTTCGTCGCATTCTCGGCGACGGCAGGCACCTCGACGTTGACCACTTCGCCGGCACCGGCGGCCGGTGCGGCCTCCACGGCGCCGGGACGGACGGTGATCACCGGGGTGTCGCCGGTGGCCTGAGCGTCGACGGTGAACGCGCCACCGAAGATGGAGTGGACGCCGACGGCGCCTTCCTTGATCTCGACGGCGTCGACAAGCAGGCCGGAGCCCAGACGGGCGGCCAGCCGGCCGGCGATCTCCTTGCCGTCGGCGTTGGCGGCCAGCACGACGGCCGCAGGCGCAGCGGTCTCGACCAGCGATGCCAGCACGTCGACGACCGGGGTGAGCAGATAGCCCTCGGCGTCGTCGGACTCGGCGACGTAGACCTTCGCGGCGCCGGCCTCCTTGAGCCCGTCGACCAACGGCGCCGCGGTGCCGGGGGCGCCGACGACGACGGCGGACGGCTCGCCCAGCACGCGGGCGGCGGTGATCAGCTCGGCGCTGACCTTCTTCAGCGCTCCATCAGCGTGCTCAGCGAGCACCAGTACTTCAGCCATGAGTTACTCAGCCTCTTGATCTCTTGAGAAGTGTTGGGGGTTCCGGAACTAGATGATCTTCTGGGCGACCAGGTACTCGGCGATCTTGGTGCCGCCCTCGCCCTCGTCGGTGATCTTCTCGCCCGCGGTCTTGGGCGGCTTCGGCGTGGCCGACAGCACCTTCGAACCGGCGTTCTCGACTCCGACCTCGTCGGCCTCGACACCGATCTCGGCCAAGGTCAGCGTGGTGACTTCCTTCTTCTTCGCGGCCATGATGCCCTTGAAGGACGGGAAGCGCGGCTCGTTGATCTTCTCGTTGACGGAGATCACGGCGGGCAGGGTGGCCTCGAGGGTGAACACGCCGTCGTCGGTCTCGCGCTCACCGGTGACCTTGTCGCCGTCGACCGTCACCTTGCGCAGGTGGGTCAGCTGAGGCAGACCGAGGTACTCGGCGATGACCGCGGGCACTGCGCCACCGACGCCGTCGGTGGCCTCATTGCCCGCAATGACCAACTCGGTCCCCTCGATGGTGCCGAGCGCGCGGGCCAGTGCCCAGCCGGTCTGGATCACGTCGGAACCGTGCAGGCCGTCATCGAGCAGGTGGACCGCCTTGTCGGCGCCCATCGACAGGGCCTTGCGGATCGCCTCGGTGGCGCGCGCGGGGCCTGCGGTCAGGACGGTGACGGTGCTCTCGCCGCCCTGCTTCTCCTTGATCAGCAGCGCTTCCTCGACGGCGCGCTCGTTGATCTCGTCGAGCACGGCGTCGGCGGCCTCACGGTCGAGGGTGAAGTCGCCGTCGGTCAGCTTGCGCTCCGACCAGGTATCTGGGACCTGCTTGATCAGGACCACGATGTTCGTCATGAGTCTGGTTCGTCCTCCTCGATGAGGCCGCGGCGCGGCCTGCACTACCACGATTGATGCAATTACCGTCATGTTACTCGTCGGTAACTTTAGCCGGTTCGCAGGATCACCATAGCGGGTCGAAGTTCGCCGTTCGGCCTCCCCTTAGTTCAACGAACTATTCGCGAACGATCGGTGACGGGTTAGCCTGCCTTGCAATGAGCGCATTTTCGCCCCTCGAGCCCTCGGCCGACGCCGCCATGCCCCTGACCGGGGAACGCACGGTGCCGGGCCTCGCCGAGGAGAACTACTGGTTCCGCCGCCACGAGGTGGTCTACCAGCAGTTGATCGACCGATGCGCAGGGCGGCACGTGCTCGAAGCGGGCTCGGGCGAGGGCTACGGCGCCGACCTGATCGCAGGCGTCGCACACCGCGTCGTGGGACTGGACTACGACGACTCCGCAGTAGCCCACGTCAAGGCCCGCTACCCACGGGTGGACATGCGGCAGGGCAACCTCGCCGACCTGCCATTCGAGGCAGGCACCTTCGACGTCGTGGTCAACTTCCAGGTGATCGAACATCTGTGGGATCAGGGGCAGTTCGTCGCCGAGTGCGCCCGGGTGCTGCGACCGTCCGGAGTGTTGCTGATGTCGACCCCCAACCGCATCACGTTCTCCCCAGGCCGCGACACCCCGATCAATCCCTTCCACACCCGCGAACTCAACGCCGCCGAGCTCACCGAACTGCTCACCGACAATGGGTTCGGGATCGAAGGGGTCTACGGCGTCTTTCACGGACCCCGGCTCGCTGAGCTGGACGCCCGCCACGGCGGGTCGATCATCGACGCGCAGATCGACCGTGCGCTGGCCGACGCACCGTGGCCCGCCGACCTGCTGGCCGATGTCGCCTCGGTCCGCACTGACGACTTCGACCTCGTCGAGGCCAGCGCCCGTGACATCGACGCGAGCCTCGACCTGGTCGCGATCGCGGTGCGATGTGACTGACACCGGGGACGGCTCGACAGCCACCGCACCCGGCCTCTTCACCCTCGTCCTGCACACCCACCTGCCCTGGCTGGCTCATCACGGCCGATGGCCGGTCGGTGAGGAATGGCTCTACCAGTCATGGTCGGCGGCCTATCTGCCGCTGATGCGGGTGCTGCGCACGCTGTCGGCCGAGGGCCGTAGCCACCTCGTCACGCTCGGCATGACGCCGGTGGTCACCGCGCAACTCGACGACCCGTACTGCCTGAC
>JAOPVF010000562.1 GCA_025963195.1 Mycobacterium sp.
ACGGTCAACGTCGACCTTCCCGCCTCGGGTGGCTTGTACCCGACGTCCGTGGTGACCTATCGCGGCACCGAGATCGGCAGGGTCGAGTCGATCGACGTCAACCGCACCGGTGTTCGTGCCGTCCTCACGCTCAACTCGGACACCGCGATCCCCTCCGACGTCTCTGCCGCGGTGCACAGCCGCTCCGCGGTGGGAGAACAGTTCCTCGAGCTGACCCCGCAGACGCACGCCGCAGGAGATGGCGTCCCGAAGCTGCAGGACGGTGCCACCATCACGGTGGACAGGGTGCGGATTCCGCCCGACATCGGAAACCTGCTCGATGCCACCAACAAAGCGCTGCAAGCGATCCCGCAGGACAACCTGCGCGTTGTCGTCGACGAGGCGGCCAAGGCAGTCGGCGGCTTGGGGCCGGAACTGTCGCGCATCGTCGACGGATCCGCGTCACTGGCGATCGAGGGCGGCAAGTCGGTGGATCAGCTGGGCCAGTTGATCGACCAGTCGCCGCCGGTGCTGAACTCCCAAGTGCAGACGTCGGATTCGATTGCGACCTGGGCGGCGCGGGCGGCATCGATCACCGGTCAGCTCAAGGCGCAGGACCAGGCCTTCGGCGATCTGCTGAACGTCGGTGCTCCGGCGCTGGGCGAGGGCAAGGCCCTGTTCGACCGCGTGGCCCCAGCCCTTCCGATATTGCTCGCCAATCTGGTCAGCCTCGGCGACATCGCGGTGGCCTACCGCAACGACATCGAGCAGATGCTGGTGCTCTACCCACAGGGGACCGCCGTGATGTCGGCCATCGCCCTTGCGGACTCCGGAGTCAAGCAGGCCTATCGCGGGATCTACCTCGACTTCAACCTCAACCTCAACACGCCACCGCCCTGCAATACCGGATTCCTGCCGGTCCGTCAGCAGCGTTCGCCATCGGACCAGGACTATCCCGACAGGCCCGCCGGCGAGTTGTACTGCCGGGTGCCGCAGGACTCGGACCTCAATGTGCGTGGTGTGCGCAACATTCCGTGCGAGACCAATCCCGCCAAGCGGGCGCCGACGGTCGAAATGTGCGAGAGCGGGGAGCAGTACGTGCCGCTCAACGACGGGTACAACTGGAAGGGCGACCCCAACGCGACGCTCTCCGGCCAGAGCATCCCGCAGGACCCGCCCGGCGCTCATCCCGTTGTGCCGCAGCCGTCGGGTTCCCCGCCGGCCGTCGTCGCAGTGCCCTACGACCCCGCCACCGGAAACTACATCGGGCCGGACGGGCGGAACTACACGCAGGGCGATCTGGCCAACCCCGGCAACAAGACGTGGCAGCAGATGTTGGTCCCGCCAGCGCCGTAAGCCCTACCTCTTCTCCCGCCACGCCCGCTCGAACGGCAACCGCCAGGCGTTCGGTGCGATCAGCTGGTGAATGGCGTTGGGGCCCCACGTGCCTGGTGGATAGATCTTCACCGGCGGCGGGTCGTCCAGCAACAAAGCCGAACGCTCCCACAGTGATTCGATGCCCTCGGCGGTGGTGAACAGTGTGTGATCGCCGCGCATGGCGTCCAGGATCAGCCGCTCGTAGGCCTCGAGCACGTCCCCCTGGGAGTCCGTCTCCTGGGTGGAGAACTGCATCGACAGCTTGTCGAGCTTCATTCCGGGGCCCGGGCGCTTGCCGTAGAAGGACAGCGACACCTTGGAACTGTCGGCCAGGTCGAAGGTGAGGTGATCGGGCCCCTGTGAGCCGACGCCGGAGCCGGCAGGGAACATCGTCCGCGGCGCCTCCTTGAAGGCGATCGAGATGACCCGGATGCCCTCGGCCATCCGCTTGCCGGTGCGCAGGTAGATGGGCACGCCCGCCCAGCGCCAGTTGTCGATGCCCACCTTCAGCGCGATGAACGTCTCCGTATCGGAATCCCTTGCCACCCCGACCTCGGCGCGGTAACCGGCGTACTGGCCGCGGACCACGTGGTCGGGGTGGATCGGCAGCATCGAGCGGAAGACCTTGTTCTTCTCCTCGCTGATCGCGCGGGGCTCCAACGCCGTCGGCGGTTCCATTACGACGAACGCCATCACCTGCAGCAGGTGGGTGACGACCATGTCCTTGAAGGCGCCGGTGCTCTCGTAGAAGTTCGCCCGCTGGTCCAGGCCAAGTGTCTCCGGGATGTCGATCTGAATGTGATCGATGAAGTTGCGGTTCCAGATCGGCTCGAAGAGCCCGTTGGCGAAGCGGAATGCAAGGATGTTCTGCGCGGCCTCCTTGCCGAGGAAGTGGTCGATGCGAAAGATCTGCCGCTCGCGGAAGGTCTCGTGCACGAAGTCGTTGAGTTCGATGGCGCTGGCAAGGTCGGTGCCGAACGGCTTCTCCATCACCACCCGTGACCGCTCGACCAGCTTCGCGTCGCGCAACATCGTGATGACTGCGCGGGCAGCCTTCGGCGGGACCGAGAGATAGTGCAGCCGTAAGGTTTCCGGACCAAGCTCGGTCTCGGCAGCCTCCACCGCGGCGGCCAACGCCTCGGGACCCGCGCTCTGCGGCACGTACGTGATCTTGCTCGCGAAGCTCTCCCACTGTTCCTTGGTCAGATTGTGGGTGCCGAAGGAGTCAACGGCCGCCTTGATGAGCTCGCGGAACTCGTCGTTGGTGAGGTCTTCCAACGACGTGCCGATGACCCGGATTTCCGGCGCGAGTGAGGACTGGACGAGGTGGGCCAGACCAGGCAGCAGCTTGCGCTTGGCAAGGTCGCCGGTCGCACCGAAGAGGACGATGACGTGGGGTTCGAGCGCGTCGGTGTCGCGGCGGTGCGGCCGGGCACCCGGCGCCGGGTAGGCGATGGTCTGTGGGTCTATGGACACACCCGGCATGCTTCCATTTCGACGTTAACGGCGCACTACATCGAGTCGGGTAAATGCCCGTGGGCTCGCGCGGGGTCGCTAGTGTCGCGACATGGCAACCAGCGATTCCCGCGAAGTAGTGATCGATGCGTCCCCCGAGGAGATCCTCGACGTCATCGCCGACGTCGAGGCCACGCCGGAGTGGTCACCGCAATATCAGAGTGCCGAGATCCTCGAGATGGGCGACGACGGCAGGCCCCGCCGAGTCACGATGAAGATCAAGACCGCCGGTGTCACCGACGAGATGGAGATCGAGTACACCTGGTCGGCCGACAAGGTCAGCTGGACCCTGGTCAAGGCGGGTGCGTTGAAGAAGCAAGACGCCAGCTACACGCTGACCGCGGATGGTGACAAGACCCGAGTCAGGTTCGACATCACCATCGACCTGTCGATTCCCATGCCCGGATTCGTCCTCA
>JAOPVF010000567.1 GCA_025963195.1 Mycobacterium sp.
CCCGGTCGCGACGATGCGTCGGATCTGATGCGCCAAGTAGACCAGGCACTGATGTCGGCCAAGAGTGCGGGCGGCGACGCCGTCGCCGTGTTCACCGAAGACCTGGCCCTGAAGAGCGAGTTCCGCAACGACATCGAGCTGCACCTGCGTGGCGGAATCGAAAGCGGCGGTTTGGTTCTGCACTATCTGCCCGAGGTTGATCTGCGGACCGGAGCGGTGGTGGCCACCGAGGCACTCGTCCGTTGGAATCACCCGACGCGCGGACTGCTGCTACCCGACTCGTTCATCGCGGTCGCCGAATCCACCAACCTCGCAGGCGAACTGGGACGGCTCGTGCTGCGCATGGCGTGCGCTCAGTTGAGCAGGTGGCGGGCAGCCGGGCTGGCCAAGGACATCGTGTTGCGGGTCAACGTGTCACCCGTGCAACTCGTCGCAGAGGGATTCGTCGACAGCGTCGCCCGCACCATCGAAGAATTCGGCCTCGACCCGGGTTCGGTGTGCCTGGAGATCACCGAGAGCGTCGTCGTCAAGGACATCGAGGCGGCCCGCGTCACCCTCGCAGGGCTGAAATCCGTTGGGGTGAAGGTGGCCGTCGACGACTTCGGTACCGGGTACAGCGTGCTTACCCACCTGAAGTCGCTCCCGGTCGACACCATCAAGATCGACAGAAGCTTCGTCAGCGAGCTCGGCAACAATGCAGGGGACTTGGCGATCGCTCGCGCGATCGTCGCCCTGGCCGAAGCGTTCGAGTTGGAGGTGGTGGCCGAAGGCGTCGAAACCGAGGACGCCGCAAGAACACTGCTGAGCCTGGGTTGTGTTCGTGCGCAGGGATTCCTGCTGTCACGTCCGCTCGACGGCGCGGCGATGGGGAAGCTACTCGGGAAGGGCTTCATCCCGTTCGCGCTGAACGGTCCCGACGACTCGCCCACGGTCAACGGCATGCACCCCGTGAGCGATCGCTCCTAGCCCTCCTTGTGGGCTGCGAGCAGAAACGCGGGCAGCTTCACCCGGCCCCGTGGGTCGACCTCGTAATCGTGGGCAGGCAGGTTCGGCACGTCGGGCAGCTGGACGGAGACGAACGCCGGGTTGATGGAATCGATGTCCCAATGGGCCGAAACCGCTTGCTGCAGTTCGTCCTTGGTCACCAGGTTCGGCACCGGGAACGGTGAATCGGCTGGCAGTGCGTCGGTGGTGAAGACCAGCATGTACAGCGATGCCCCTGGCGCGGCACTGCGGTGAGTCACGCGGAGGTACTCGTCGCGCGCCTCCAGCGGCAGCGAGTGGAACAGCGTGCAGTCCAGCACCGTTTTGAACGTCGAATCGTAGGCCAGCTTGGTGACGTCGCCCTGGATGAACTCGACCGAGTCGAGGCCACGCTCGGCGGCGGTCGTCGTCGCCGCGGCGACGGCGGTCTTCGACAGGTCGACGCCAACGACGTCGAAGCCGCGGGCCGCGAGCTCCAGGGAGTTGTCGCCGACCCCGCAGCCGACGTCGAGGACGGGCCCGCGCAGCTTGCCGTCGTCGATCAGCGCCACGATCTCGGGTTGAGGGTCACCGATGTTCCATGGCGGTGGCCCCGCGAAGATCTCGTTGCGATAGGCCGCATCCCAATCCATCACTTCCGGCATGAAAGGCGACACTACCCGTGGACGCTGCGGTGTGTAGAGCCGCTAAGGACTCAGGCGGGCGAGCCAAGGATCGCGCGCAGCATCGACAGCAGGTCCGACCGCGATTCAGCGCCCAATCGGCGGCGGATCCTCGCGACGTGGTGCTCTACGGTCTTCGCCGAGATGAAGAGTTGACTGCCGATGTCGCGATACGGCAGGCCCTGCAGCAGCAGTTCGGCGACCTCGCGCTCCCGATCGGATAGCCGGGACGACGGTGGCATCGACGATCCGGCCTGGCGCGTCGTGGTCACCGTGGCCGGTACGTCGACGTCGTCCTGACCAGTCGCGGCGAGCTTGAGGTCGCGGGCCAACTGCAGCATCGCCCCCGAGACCCGCCCGTCGGGGGTGTGCAGGGCGGCCTGGCTGGCCAGCCGCGTCGCGTCCCAGCCGAGCCCGTACTGCGCCAACGCCCGCGCGCCGATGGTCACCTCGTCGACGTCGACGTGGTTGGCCAGCACTCGCAGCCACGTGCGGCCCGCGGTGGCCAGCGCCTTGGCGAACGCGCTGTGACCGGCGGCGGCCGTCAGCGCCTGACCGTGCGGCGCCACGCCCTCCGGCGAGTTCGCCAGGATGCCGGCATGCACGCCCGACCAATGCAGCGGCAACGACCACAGCATCGGATTGCCAAGGGCGCCCAACAGATTGAACGCTTCATCGATGGTGTGCTGCAGCTGATCGACCTGGCGCAGTCGGGCTGCGGAGACCCACAGCTCGCCGAGTGGCAGCAGCGAGTACAGGTCCAGCGAGTACTCGGTGAGCACCTCCATCGCGGCGTACCAATGCTTCTGCACCGACCCGCTGTCGCCACCGCGCCGGGCGATGGCGGTCTGCAACGCCGCGGCCCACAGCGCGTCCCTGCGATGCAGTTCGGCCCCGCCGCTCGCGATCACCACGTCAGCGGCGGCCGCAGCCAGTTGACCCTCCTGCATCCGGACCCAACCGAGGAGCAGTCGATGCCGCGGCGCGACGAAGCCCTCGTCCTCACCCGTGGCGCGGACCGCGCGGCCGATGACGCTGCGGGCTCGGACCGGGTCGCCGCCGTGCAACGCCGCCAGCGTCACCAGTGCGGCAGGCGTGTCGGGAGAGACGCCGGTAGCCGACTGGTCGGTCGTAATCGACTGGGCCAGTCGGGAAATCGCGGTCGGGTACGGAGCGTCTAGGGTCTGGATCAAGCCCTCCGCAAGGCTGCGGGCGGCGCGTGCGGTCGAGGTTGGCGGTCCTGTGTTCTCGACGCCGACGGCCGTGCGTGCCGCGGTGGCGTCACCGACGCCGATCGCGACGATCGCCCCTGCCGCGCCGACGACGGCGTCAGGGTAGGAGCCCAGCCAGCCAAACAACTCGGCGGCCTGTGCCGCACTGCCGTCGTGCGTGGCCACGCTGGCCGCGATGCGCACCGCGGCGGCCCGTTCCGACGGGTCCTCCGACGTCAGGAGCTCGTCGGCCAGACGTCCGGCCGTCCCGCAATCGCCGGTCAGCGCCAGCGAATCTGCGAGTCGCGCGGTGAGGGCGGTCGCGCCCACCTCGGTGGCCGCGCGGTAGAGCCTTGCGGCGCGCCTCGGATGGCCCTGATTGCGTGCGGCAAGGTCGGTGAGCGCGTCGGCGAGTTGGGGATGGCGCATCCCGTGGTCGGCCAGCTTCAGTGCGAGATCCATTGAAAGCGTGGACTTCTGGACCTGCGACCGGAGTAGGGCTACCTCGATGTCGTAGTGCCGGGTGGCGCCGATGATCTGCGCCAGGCACTCGTGCAGCGAACCGAGGAAGGTCTGGCTGTGCGACGGTGCGATGAGACCACTGGCACGCGCCCGGTCCACCAGCGTGTGGGCGTGCTCGACGTCGGTGCGCAATGCGGCGGCGACGTCGTCGGGTCCGAGCTCGGGATTGAGCGATGACACCAGCAACGTGTCGAGCACGGCTTCGTCGACGCGCCGCAACCGCTCGATGAGAGCGACGCGCGCGGCCTGAGCGACGCGCGCCGCCTGCGAGTCACCGTCGGGCGAGCCGAGCACGGCGACGGCCGGACGCACCAGGAAGGGCAGCCCCGCCGTCGTCGTCATGACCGCCCGAACGAGCTCGACGGGTGGTGGCGTACCGAGGGTTTCGGCCATCGACCGGTTCACCTCGGCCGGCGCCAACGCGCCGAGCGTCACGACAGGGTTCTGGCGCGCCAGCGCGGTGGACAGCGCCGCGAGAGCCGGGTGATGCGCAAGCGGTTCGGCCGCGATCACCACGGTGGTGGCGGGATCGCTTACCAGGTCGGCCAATTCGTCGAGCTCCTGTCCACCGAGGAGATGCGCGTCGTCGATCACGACCGCGGCGCCCGTTGGATCGCCGTCCCGCGGTGGTCGCGCGATCACGGTGATGCCCGCATCCCGCAGCGCCGAGCGGATGTCGCCAAGCGCCGACGTCTTGCCCGTGCCGATCCCCCCGGACACCAGCACCTTGGCGGGTTCTCCCGGCTTCCTCGGATCTCGAGACGTCAACGCCGCGACGACGTCGTGCACGGTCACGGAGCGACGGGCACCACTTCGGCTACCGGCACCGACGGAACCGATGCCGCCGAAGAGGGGATGGACGCAGGCGCCGTCTGCCCGGTGATCATCGCCTGAGATGTGGGTGGCACCACGACCGTCGTGGTGGTGGTGACGGGCACCGTCGTCGTCGTGGTCGTCGTCGGCGTGGTGGTCGTGGTGGTCGTCGTCGTTGTGGTGGTGGTGGTGGTCGTCGTCGTTGTGGTGGTGGTGGTCGTGGTGGTGGGCGAGGTGGTCGTCGTCGTGCTGGTCGGCGACTCCGAAGCCGTGGCCGTGGTGGTGGTGGCCGACCCGGGGTTCGAGTTGGTCGACGACGACGCCGGGACCACGGTCGTGGTGATCAAGCCGTCGGATCCGGTCTTGGTGAGCGTCACGTTCTCGGTGACCGGACTGGACGGGCTGTCCGAGCTGGTCAGGGTGACCGCGGCGTACCCGCCGATGGCCAGCAGGACCGCCGCCGCGGCAGCGCCGAACAGGATGGGCGGCCGCTTGTACCAGGCCAGTGGCTCGTCGTCGGGGCGGTCGTCCTCTTCCTCGTGGGCGAACGCGACTTCGGGGCGGGCGTCGGTGGGACCGACGTAATCGGTCTGGTACTCGGCGCCTGCGTAGGGCACCGGCTCGCCGCCGCCCGGCTGATCCTGCGACCATGCCAGCTGATTGGCGATCGACGTGGCGTCCTGCGGCGGCGCGGCAGGTGGCGGTTGTGCGCCCGCCACCCAGCCCATCGTCGGGGCCAGGCCCGTCGGTGCGTCGGCGACCTGACCCATCCCTGTCGGGGCCTCAGCGGCGAAACCCGTTGCGGCGGCGGCCGTCGCACCGGCGGCGACGACGAGCTGCGGCTGGGGCGTGGTCACCACCGGAGCCCGCAGCCGCTCCGAGAGGCTCTGCGTGACGAGCGGTACCGCCGCGCCGCCACCGACGGTCGCCACGGCGGTGACGCTCGCCAGCGGAATTCTGTAGCGCTGCAACGTGTCCTCGACCACGGTGACCAGACCCGCGAGCGGCTGCTCGATGAGCCGTTCCAACTCGGACCTGGTGACCCGGAAGTCCGAGGCGAAGCCAGGCAGTTCGGCCGCGATGACGGTCGCGGTGTCGGCCGAGAGCCGTTCCTTGGCCTGCCTGCACTGGTCGCGAAGGCGGGTCAGCGAACCGACCGCCGCCGTGCTCGCGGGATCGGAGTCGCGGGAGTCGGCGATGCCCGCGATGACGTGGTTGAGCAGTGACTGGTCGATCAGGTCACCGGAGAAGTCGACGGAGCGGACGGTCTCGCCGATGATCGCCAAACCCGCGCCGGCGTCGGCGAGGGTGATGCTCGTCCCGCTCGCGCCGAAGTCGCACAGCACGACAACGCCCTCGCGTGGCAGTCCCGGCCCCGCGCGCAGGCCCGCCAGCGCGGCGCCCGAATCGGGGATCAGGATCGGCGGAACACCGCCGGGCGACAGACCTGGCTTGGCGCGCAGTGCGCTGCGCAGCGCTCCGACTTGGCCAGGTCCCCAATGCGCCGGCACGGCGATCGTGACGGGCGAACCGCCGCCGACGGCACGGGCCAAGCCGTCGAGTGCCTCGACGAGGACGATCTCGCCACGGTGCGACGAGCCGTCCGAGGCGACCAGCGGCACTGGGTCACCCACCCGCTCGACGAACCCGGTCAACACCAGACGCGGCGGGTTGGGGCCCGTGTACTCGCCGACTTCGGGACCGCGGTCGTTGAACAGCGTCAGGATCGACCGACGCGTGAGCGGAGGGTTGTTGCCCGGGGCCGCCACTAGATTGGTGGTCCCGACGGACAACCCCAGTGCGTCGCTCATCTACACCCACATTCCATGCTCGAAATCGAACCCTCGTGGATCGCTGCCAACCTTAACCGTCCGACGAGGGCCACACCGGGATTCCCCCTAACGGCGTGTATCCCCTAATGGGTTGTCCCCTAACGGCGCCGTCGCGGGGGTGGGTTCAACACCGATCTCATGGGCGGCCTGGGTCGATAGCATTCAAGTCGAACCAAACAGACTTCATTTACGTACGCCGATTCGAAAGGGAGGTGTGCCATGGCAAACTCGCTCCTCGACTTCGTCATGTCGGTCGTGCGTGATCCCGACGCGGCCGCTCAGTATGCGGCGAACCCCGCTCAGGCCATTGCCGACGCCAATCTCACCGACGTCACCAGCGCAGACGTCAACCATCTGATCCCCGTCGTCGCCGAGTCGCTGTCCGCGGCCGTGCCGTCGACGGGCTTCGACTCGTTCGACACCGATGCGGGAAGCAACGTGTGGGCCAGCGGTGCGGCAACGGCCGCGTTCGACGCGTTCGGCGATCATCTGCCGATCCAGGGCGTCGATGACACACACGCCATCGTCACCGACGTCGTGAACACCGACGACCAGGTGCCCAGCGGCTTCGACGGTGCCGACGACGGCTCCGGAGTTGGCGACGTGCCCGCGGTGGCGCTCGCCGACGATCCGTCGCTGCACTTCGACGGCCCGGTCATCGATGACGCACCGGTGCTGGACGACGGGCCGCAGGACGACGGGGGCCATGCGGTGGTCGATGATCACCTTCAGCAGCACGACGACCCCGGATTCGACATCTTCAGTTAGCTCGAAGCTCGGCACCACCGAACAGCGCGGCCCCATACGGGCCGCGCTATTTTGGTATTCACGCAGGTAGAGTCTAAATTCGAGCCACATCCCGGCCATCCCCTAATCCCCTAAGGGGGTACCCCCCAATACCCCTGCATAGGGGGGTGGAGTGAGGGGCACCGGCCCCGTTTCACCGGGCCTCGCGGGTCCATAACGTAGTCATCAGTTCGCCGGACACCCCCAGCGACAGACCAAAACCAGACAACCGAAAGGCTCTCCGATGACCACTCTGCTCGACTACATCCTCGACCTGTTCCGTAGCCCGGACGTGGCAGCCTCCTTCGTTCAGGACCCGCAAGGCGCCATGCGTGACGCCGGCCTGCCGAACGTCAGCGCGGCACAGTTCGCCTCCGTGGCAGCCACCGCGGCGCCTGCGGGCCTCGCCCTCGGCGGCGGCGATCCGGTACACGGCCTGCAGCGCGC
>JAOPVF010000579.1 GCA_025963195.1 Mycobacterium sp.
TGCTGCTGTCCGCGCTTCGCCCCGTCGACACCGCAACGGCGCCTCTGCCACCTCCGTCGTCGCCGAAATCACCGGTGCGCAGCCTCCGGCCACACGGTGCCAACACGCCGGCCGGGACGGGCTCGGGTGTCGGAAGACACGTCCCCCTCGCCGGCCTGGCCGGTGACGTGATCGCGGGCCCCGCAATGGTTTCCGTCGACGGCGTCACCGACTTCGAGGTGGCGGCGCGGGAGATAACGGCGGCGGTCGCCCGCGGCTGGCACGTCGTCGGCGTGATCGCGGCGCAGGACGACGCCGTGCTCATCCGCAACCGCATTCCGATCGACGTGCCGGTCGTCGACGAGGTGGACCTGGACGGGCTCGAAGCAGGAGTGCTCGTCGCGGTGGAGGTCGTGCCGGAAGGCCGCGCCTACCGGGCGATGGCCGACCCGATAGCGCTCTGCTTTGCCCTTGAACTCGGACACGACCAGATTCAGCAAGTCGGCGAATTCACCAGGGAGCTGGCCGATTCCCCTGCCATCGCCGTGACCCGCCGCATCGGGCCTCCCGATGTGCCAAGAGTCGACGACGACTACGTCGACTGCACCCTCGACGGCCGGGTGGTGCGGTATTCGCCCGCCCAGGCGCACAGCGTGGTCCGGCTGGCACCGCCGGGCAACGTCGTCTCCGTGCGACTGCGCTCCATTCCGACCGCCGAGGAGGGGATAGCGGTCGATGACGCCTTCTTCACCGATCTCGCGTCGATCGACAACGGGGCGTGGCTGCGGCGCGGAGTCGCCGACACGCGCGGCACCGTCGTCGCGCTGCTGGCCGCTGATCACGTCGCCGACGCGGCGGACATCCTGCAGGCCCTGACCGGCCGCCCGACCCGCACGATCGCGACCGAACCCGAAGCTGCCGCGGTCGGAGCGCGGACGACGCCCGGATTGCCACCCGACGCGTTGGTATGCGACATCGGCGGGGGCACAATCGATCTGGTGGGTGCTGGCCGCACGGTGACGGCGGCAGGTGCGGGGGAGGCGATCACCACTGCCGTGGCACGTGTGCTCGGCATCCCGCGCGCCCTCGCCGAGCGGGTGAAGCGGACACCGGCACTGCGGGTCGAGGGTCCGCACGTCGCGCACGAGGAGGATGGCAGACGGCTGTTCCTGGACAGCCCTGCACCGGCCGAGGCGATCGGCCGGCTGTGCACTCGCGGAAGCGCAGGCCTGGTGCCCTTCTCCAACAAGCTAGCGGCCGAGGAGTGGCGCAGCCTCCGTCTGGCGATCAAGCAGGAGACGGTCGCGGCCAACATCGCCCGCGCCATGCGCGCCGTCGATGCTCCCCCCACCGCACTGGTGCTGGCCGGGGGAGGAGCACTCGACGACGAACTGCTCCGAACCGTCGGTGAATCACTGCGCTCGATACCGATTACCGTGGGACGCGCCAACATCGACGGCGTGCACGGTCCGCGGTTCGCGGTGGCCTCGGGGCTGATTCACCTCTACGCGGGCAAGCGCTAGCCCCGCCGAATGTACGGTTCTTGCACGCATCGTTCGAGAGGCGCCGTGAACAACCGAACGTTCGGCGTTAGTCGGGGCTGACGAACTTGTCGTTCGGTTCACGCCCGAGTAGATCGCGAACCGCGCGGCGTGGCCCGTAGGGGCGCAGCATCTGGCTGGCAGGGCGGGACCTCACGATCTGCGGCCACCAGAACCAGCGTCCGAGCAGGGTCGAGATGGACGGTGTCATGAACGACCGCACGATCAACGTGTCGAACAGCAAGCCGAGGCCGATCGTGGTGCCGATCTGGCCGAGCACGATCAAATCGCTGAACACGAACGAGGACATGGTGGCGGCGAACACCAATCCGGCAGCGGTGACGACACCACCGGTGCCCGCCATAGCGCGGATGGTGCCCGTCTTCAATCCGGCGTGTATCTCTTCCTTGAAGCGGGATATCAACAGCAGGTTGTAGTCGGCACCGACCGCCAGCAGCAGGATGACCGCCAGTGCGAGCACGATCCAGTACAGCTGGATACCGAAGATGTACTGCCAGACCAACACTGACAACCCGAAGGATGCGCCAAGCGACAGGGCGACCGTGCCGACGATGACGATGGCAGCCACCAGGCTGCGCGTGATGAACATCATGATCAGCAAGATCAGGCTGAGCGCGGCGAGCGCCGCGATCAGCAGGTCGTACTTGGCTCCGTCTTGAATGTCCTTGTAGGTCGCGGCAGTTCCCGCGACGTAGATCTTGGCGTCCGCCAGCGGAGTCGCCTTGATCGCGTCGAACGCCGAGTTCTTGAGCGCGTCGATGTGCGAAATCCCTTCGGGGGTAGCGGGTTTGCCCTCATGGGTGATGATCATGCGGGCAGCATGACCGTCGGCAGACAGGAACAGCTTCAGGCCGCGCTTGAAGTCGGGGTTGTCGAACGCTTCCGGTGGCAGGTAGAAGGAATCGTCGTTCTTGGCCTCGTCGAACGCCTTTCCCATCGCGGTGGCGTTCTCCAGTGCCTCTTGCGACTGCGTGTTGGTGCCGTTGGTGGTGGCGAAGTTGGACAGGAGCAGGTCGCGGTTGCGTTCCTGAATCGCGAGCTGAGGCGGTAACAGAGCGACGAGTTTCGGTTGAAGGGCATTGAGCTTGTCCAAGCTCGCCGTGATGTTCCCGAACTGATCGCTGAGTGCGCTGATGCCGTCGAGGGCGTCGAATATCGATCTGATCGCTGCGCAGGAGGGGATGTCGAAGCAGTGCGGTTCCCAGTAGAAGTAGTTGCGCAGCGGCCTGAAGAAGTCGTCGAAGTTGGCGAGTTTGTCCCGCAGGTCGTTCACGATCGCGACGGTGTCGTGGAACGCTTGGGTCTGCTCGTCGGTGGCGGCAGCACTGGCCTGCTGCAGCGTCAACTGCTGTTTCAGGATGTCGATCGTGTTGTTGATGTCGTTGGCCTGCTTCATCAGGTCCTGGGCCCGGGCCTGCTGGTAGGGCAGGTTCATGATCTGGCTGGCGCTGCTCGCGCTGATCTGAAACGGTATGGAGCTGTGCGTGATCGGCGCGCCGAGTGGCCGCGTGATCGATTGCACCAGAGAAATGCCGGGGGTGTGCAGCACCGCCTTGGCCACCCGTTCCAGGATGAGCATGTCCGCCGGGTTTCGCATGTCGTGATCGCTCTCGATCATCAGCAGTTCGGGATTCAGCCTCGCCTCGGAGAAGTGGCGTTCGGCCGCCGCATATCCGACGTTGGCAGGCGCGTCAGCAGGCAGATACGGACGGGCGTCGTAACTGGTCTTGTATCCCGGCAGGGCGAGAAGACCGATCAAGGCCAGCGCGATCGTCACGACGAGGATGGGGCCGGGCCACCGGACGATGGCCGTGCCGATGCGTCGCCAACCGCGGGTCCGGTGCTTCCGTTTGGGATCCAGCAGCCCGAAGAAGCTGGCTGCCACCAAAACCGCGGGCCCAAGGGTGAGCGCGGCCGTCAGCGCCACCAGGACGCCGATGGCGGCGGGCACGCCCAACGTCTGGAAGTAGGGCAGCCGGGTGAAGTAGAGGCAGAACACGGCCCCGGCAATGGTCAGACCCGAGCCCACGATCACGTGCACGGTTCCGCGGAACATGGTGTAGAACGCCGCTTCTTTGTCCTCGCCTGCCGAGCGAGCCTCGTGATAGCGGCCGACGACGAATATCGCGTAATCGGTTCCCGCGGCTATCGCCAAGAGCGTGAGCAGATTCGTCGAGTAGGTCGACAGGCCGATGATCCCCTGATTGGCCAGAAACGCGACGACCCCACGGGCGGCGGACAACTCGACCAGGACGGTAACCAGGACGATGAGCGTGGTGACGATCGAGCGGTAGACGACGAGCAGCATCAGCGCGATGACCACGAAGGTGATGATGGTGACCTTTTCGGTGCCCTCGCTGCCGACCTCGAAGTTGTCGGTGATCAGCGGTGCGGCACCCGTGACGTAGGCCTTGACGCCCGGCGGTGGCGTGGAATGGTTCACGATGTCGCGGAGGGCGTCGACGGACTCGTTGGACAACGCCTCGCCCTGATTGCCTGCCAGATACACCTGCACCAGCGCGGCTTTGCCGTCCTTGCTCTGTGAGCCACCCGCCGTGAGTGGATCCCCCCAGAAGTCCTGAATGTGCTGAACGTGCTTGGTGTCCTGGCCAATTCGCTTGACCAGGTCGTCGTAGTAATGGTGGGCATCGGCACCGAGAGGCTGGTCGCCCTCGAGCACGACCATGGCAGCGCTGTCGGAGTCGTACTCGTTGAAGACCTTGCCGATGTGCCTCATCGCCATGATCGACGGGGAGTCGGGTGCGTTCATCGAAACCGAATGCGCCGCTCCGACGACCTCGAGCTGGGGGGCGAAGACGTTGGTGAACGCGGCGATGCCAACCCAGATGATCATGATTGGCACGGCGAAGCGACGGATGTTGCGTGCCATGAACGAACCCTGAACTCCAGCCTCGACGGGCTCGTCAACGCGGTGCTCGCTCATGCGGACTTGTCCAGGCAGGCGATGTAGCCATTCACGTTGTTGGTGGACCTTTCGTCCTTGACGATGCCGTTCACCGTGATGCGGCAACCGATCGTGCTGCCGTCACCTTGGGCGCGAAGGTCGGCGAAGAGCGTCGGGTCGGTCGTCGTCAGCGGGTGCGACCAGGGCAGCGACACGTTGTCGACGCGCTGAGGCTGGGCGTCTTTGTCCAGGAAGTTGATGGTGGCGGTGGATCCGGGTGACCCGAACACTTCGAACAGGACGCGCTTGGGGTTGTAGTCGGAGTTCTCCAGCGAATCCGCGGCGGGCCGGGACACCGTGTTGTTGGTGCCGAAGATGCCATTGAGTCGGTACACCGCAAACGACGTCGTCGCGACCACCAAGACGGCCACCAGCACCATCCATCGCCGCCGGACCAGGCTGCCGATCGAGAACCTCTTCAACCCCTGACCTTTCGACAACCGGCCACCCCGACCGCACCGGCGTTGACTTGCTCGCGGCACTGCGGAGCAAGGCTAACTATTGAGCGGAACGGTACGGTACGGGACCGTTCACCGCAAGTATTGACTTTTGGCACTTGAGCTGCGCAAAGCCGCCTCAACGGGAACGTCAGAATGGGTGTCGGTCAGTCGATTCGACGCATCAGCGACGGGATCAGGACCTCGTCGACGAGGGCTTGCACCGTGTCCTTGCTCGGCGGCCGGTTCTGAATGATGGAACGGAAGATCAGGTAGCCAGGCAGCACGTCCCACAACTCGTCGCTGATGGCGGCGCCGTCGATCTCGCCGCGGTTGACGGCCTGCTGCAGGACGTACCGGAGCAAGGCCCTTCGCTGATCGACGAACTCGTGCTGCATCGCATCGTTGAGCGCTGGGTTGTTCGAAACCTCCACCATCACCGCCCGGAGGGTGCCCGAGTGCTGGTGGGTTTGCTCCATGATGGTCTCGCCGAGGGCCAGCAGGTCTCCTCGCAATGTGCCGGTGTCGGGTGGAACGGCGACATGACGGACGCCCTCGATGAATGCGGCCAACACCAACTCGGCCTTCGTCGGCCAGCGCCGGTACACCGTCGCCTTGCTGGCCTGGGCCGTCGTCGCGACCGCGTCCAACGTCAATCGGTCATAGCCGTTTTGCTGCAACAGCTGCAACGTGACAGCCAGCAGCTCAGCCTCCCGTGGTGTCCACGGTGAGGCGTCCACGGGACGACCGGACATACGAGACACAGGGGACACCCTAGAACCCATTCCTTGGTTTGAGACCGGGAAGGATGTCACCGAGGCTGAATACGACTGGTTGGTCGAGTTGGGCATAGGTGCAAGAGCGGGGGTCGCGGTCGGGGCGCCAGCGATTGAATTGTGCTGTGTGACGGAATCTTTCACCTTCCATGTGGTCATATCGGACTTCGACCACACGCTCCGGTCGCAGCGGCGTGAACGACAGATCCTTGCCAGCGTTCCAGCGCGAGCCCTCGTTCTTGCGCGGTGTGCGTTGCGCCGCCTCTTGGGCGGCCCAGTTCCACGGGTGGCGGTCGAAGGTCGTGACGAGCGGCTGAAGCCCGGCGAACAAGCTTTGCCGGGTGGCCATCGGAAACGCGCCGATGACACCGACCGACGCGAGCGCGCCGTCGCTCCCGTACAAGCCAAGCAGCAGCGAGCCGATCGCCTCGCCGCTGGACTTGTGCACGCGATAACCCGCGACCACGCAGTCGGCGGTGCGCACGTGCTTGATCTTGAACATGACGCGCTTGTCCGGCTGATAGGTGACCGTCGGCGGCTTGGCGATCACCCCGTCGAGGCCAGCGCCCTCGAACTCGGAGAACCACCTCTGGGCCGTCGCCGGATCGGTTGTCAGCGGGGTGACGTGGAACGACGGGCCCGAATCGGGCAACGCATCGACCAGAGCCGCGCGGCGCTCGCTGAACGGTCGACCGGTGTAGTCGTCGTCGCCGAGGGCGAGCAAGTCGAACGCGATGAAGGACGCCGGCGTCCGCTCGGCGAGCGTCCGCACGCGGCTGTCGGCCGGGTGGATGCGTTGTTGCAGCGCCTCGAAGTCCAGACCGTGCGCGGCGGGAACGACGATCTCCCCGTCGATGACACATCTCTCCGGCAGTTCTGCGATGGCCGCCGCGACCACTTCGGGGAAGTAGCGCGTCAGCGGCCGCTCGTTGCGGCTGCCGAGTTCGACGGCGTCCCCGTCGCGGAAGCAGATCGATCGGAAGCCGTCCCACTTCGGCTCGTACCAGGCGCCGGGCGGGATCGACGGCACCGATTTCGCCAGCATCGGCGAGACCGGAGGTTTGACGGGGAGCACGGGCACCTACATTGCCCGATGCCGGCGGCCCGAAACGGCGAAGCCTCTAAACTCGCCCGGCCTCCACGTCGAGCATGAAACGGGCCACCAGATCCGCGCACTCGCGGTGATGGGTCTCCAAGAGTTGGTGCCCGCCTTCGAAGACGTGGATCTCCACCGAATCAAGGGCGCGGTTGAAGGCCATTATCTCGTCGAGATCGAAGAAGGGATCGTGCCTGCCCCACAGCACGAGGCATGGCGGCTGGTGCTCGCGGTGGTAGGCCCGGAGGGTCGGGAAGCGCGCAATGTGCGACCCGTAGTCGGAGAAGATCTTGAATTGGATGTCGATGATTCCCGGCCGCGACAGGCGCTCCCAGTCGAGATGCCAGCCCTCGGGAGGGTAGAGACGCGCCAGGCGCTCCGGTTGCTCTCCGACGTACTGGTATCGGGTTGTCTCGAAGTTCATCCACTCGGGCAGCTTGGCCCTGTTCTCGTCTGTGGGATCGGCGAAGAAGGCCTTCGGGGCGTCCCAATCCGGACCCAGCCCCTCGTCGTGGGCATTGCCGTTCTGAACGATCAGGCCACGGATCCGGTCCGGCCGGCGCGTCGCAAGGTGATAGCCCACCGGTGTGCCGAAATCGGTGACGAAGAGAAAGAACCTCTCGACGTCGAGCGCAGCCAGAAACGCGTCGATCGTGTCGGCAATGTTCTCGAACGTGTAGTCGTAATCGTCGACGGAGGGCGCGGACGAGAAGCCGAATCCGGGCAGATCTGGTGCGACGACGTAGGCGGTTTCTGCCAATGGCTCGATGAGGTGCCGATACGCGTACGACGAATTCGGATAGCCGTGCAGCAGCAGGATCGCCGGATTCTGCGGGGCTCCCGCATGGCGGTAGAAGATGTTCAAGCCCTTGACGTCGACCGTCTCGTGTCGGGTCATGTAATGGCGGTTTTGCATCTCTCATTCCTCCTACCGGATATCCTGGTTATAGCGGTTACCAGTCGGAGTAACCGCTAAACACCAAAAACGGGGTTACGGTCAGTGCCGGACACGGAGACGCGATGGGCGCCAGAGCACTTCATCGGCGGGCATCCCGCCCTCGACCTCGCGAACGCGGTCTTCGACCGGCGGGTGCCCGAGCCCGACAACGAACTGCTCAAATCCGCGGCCGACATCGGAAACTGGTTGAACGCGTCGGGGCTCGCCGGCGCTCGTGAGGCCGCGGCAGTCACCCGGATGGCAGGAGGGCAATTCGTCGAGCGGATCCACGCGGTGAGGGAGGCGTCGGCCCAGGTATTCGGGTCGATCGCCGCGAACGAGGCGCCCGCGACGGAGGCGTTGGGCTTTCTCTACGCATCCGCCGCACGCGGACTAGAAGGCGGCGCAGTCGAACTGGACGGCACGAGACCCAACCTCGCACTAGCCCGGTGGCGGGACCCCGACGCCGTCACGGCCGTCCTGGCCATGCTCTCGATCCAAGGCTTCTTCACCCTTTCGCGCGAGAGGCTGCGTTCCTGCCCCCGCTGCGGCTGGTTGTTTCTGGACACCTCGCGCGGCGGGAAGCGCCGCTGGTGCAGCATGCAGGTCTGCGGAAACCGCGAGAAGGTATCGCGTCACAGGGAGCATGCCTAGACCGAACGGCCTTCGAGCGATGACATTGCCCGACGCCGGAAGTCTGAAGTGGCATGGACGCAGTAGTGGGACCGCAATAATGGGCAAGGTGGACCTCCCCGTGCAGCCACCCGTGGATCCCATGTTGGCCAAGGCCGCGGAGAAGGTGCCCGACGATCCCGGGGTGTGGTCATATGAGCCCAAGTGGGACGGGTTCCGCGCGCTGGTCTTCCGCGACGGCGACGAGGTAGTGGTGCTGTCGCGCAGCGGCAAGGATCTCGGTCGCTACTTTCCCGAGCTGCTCGACTCGCTGCGCGACGAGCTGGCGCCGCGTTGCGTCCTCGACGGCGAGGTCGTGGTTCCGCGCGAGATCGACGGCCGGATCCGGCTGGATTGGGAGTCGCTGAGCCAGCGCATCCACCCGGCCGAGAGCCGAATCCGGATGCTCGCCGAGCAGACCCCGGCCCACTTCATCGGGTTCGACGCGCTGGCCACCGGCGACAGGTCGCTGCTGGGGGAGCCGTTCCGGGAACGCAGGCGGGCGTTGATCGATCTGGTCAACGAAAAGAAGTGGTGCCACGTCACCAGGACCACCGAGGACCCCGAACTCGGAACGCACTGGCTGACCACGTTCGAGGGGGCCGGCCTGGACGGTGTGATCGCCAAGCGCCTCGATGGGCAGTACGTGCCTGGCAAGCGCGAGATGGTCAAGGTCAAGCACAAGCGCGACGCGGACTGCGTGGCCATCGGCTACCGGATCCACAAGAGCGGCGAAGGCGTCGGATCCGTTCTGCTCGGCTTGTATCGCGCGGACGGCGAGCTGCAGATGGTCGGTGGCGCAGCATCTTTCAGCGTCAAGGACCGGATCAAGATGCTCGCCGACCTGGAGCCGCTTCGCGAAGGCGATCAGGTCAACGACGGTGAGCCGTCGCGCTGGAACTCCGCTGCCGACAAGCGCTGGATCCCGGTGCGCCCCGAGAAGGTCGCGGAGGTGGCGTACGACCAGATGGAGGGCAATGCATCTGGGGCGAGCGAAGCGACGGGAGGTGTTCGGCACGGTCAACGGTTCCGGCACGCAGTGAAGTTCGTCAGATGGCGGCCCGACCGCGATCCGCGCAGTTGCACCTTCGACCAGCTCGACGCGCCGTTGAACTACGACCTGTCCGACGTCTTGGAGTCTTGAAATGGCCAGTGTTGCAGAGGAAGTCGACGTCGACGGAGTGGCCGTCCGGTTGACCAGCCCGGACAAGGTGTACTACCCGAAGCTCGGTGCAGGTGGCACCAAGCGCAAACTCTTCGACTACTACCTTGCCGTCGCGCAGCCGATGCTCGCCGTCCTTCGGGACCGGCCCACGCACCTGCAGCGGTTCCCGGACGGCATCGACGGCGAGGAGATCTACCAGAAGCGCGTCCCCGCAAAGCATCCCGACTACCTGCAGACGTGTGAGGTGACGTTCCCGTCAGGGCGCACCGCGGACGCACTCAAGGTGACGCACCCGTCGGCGATCGCGTGGGCGGCGCAGATGGGCACCATCACGCTGCACCCGTGGCAGGTGCGCTGCCCAGACACCGAGCACCCCGACGAACTGCGCATCGATCTGGATCCGCAACCGGGTACCGGGTTCGCCAACGCCAGCCAGATTGCCGTCGACGTGCTCAAACCCGTTCTCGATGAGCTCGGCATCGTCGGTTACCCGAAGACCTCGGGTGGTCGTGGCGTGCACGTCTTCATCCGGATCAAGCCGGATTGGGACTTCGTTGCGGTGCGCAGGGCAGGTATCGCGCTGGCCCGCGAGGTCGAGCGTCGCGCGCCCGACGCGGTGACCACGTCGTGGTGGAAGGAGGAGCGTGGGGAGCGGTTGTTCATCGACTACAACCAGAACGCGCGCGACCGCACCTTCGCGTCGGCCTACTCGGCGCGCCGCACCGAGATCGCCACGGTATCAACGCCATTGAGCTGGGCCGACCTGGCCGGCGCCGACCCGGATGACTACACCATCGCGACGGTGCCGGACCTGGTGGCCAAGCGGGACGACCCGTGGGCGGACATCGACGCCGTCGCGCACTCCATCGAGCCGCTGTTGGAGATGGTTGCCGCCGACGAGGAACGCGGTCTGGGTGACCTGGCCTACCCGCCGAACTATCCGAAGATGCCGGGCGAACCCCCACGGGTTCAGCCGAGCAAGAAAGTAGCGGCTAACTGGGATGATGAGGGCAACCGGGCCTGACCCAGCTGTAGCATGGCAGACGCTCGCCCGATAACCTCGATATCATGACCGCCGATACGCTGGAGTCACTGCGTGCGAGCTTCAATCGGCGTCTGCGCGCCGAGGGCAAGGCTGACCGGACCCTTGTGTTGTACGGCCA
>JAOPVF010000584.1 GCA_025963195.1 Mycobacterium sp.
ACAGCGCCTTGAGCACCTCCTCGGACACGGCGATCACGTCGTCGGCGTCGACGAAGCTCATCTCCATGTCCAGCTGGGTGAACTCGGGCTGGCGGTCGGCGCGGAAGTCCTCGTCGCGGTAGCACCGCGCGATCTGGTAGTACCGCTCCATGCCCGCGACCATCAGCAGCTGCTTGAACAGCTGCGGGCTCTGCGGCAGTGCATAGAACGAGCCCGGCTGCAGGCGCGCGGGCACCAGGAAGTCGCGGGCACCCTCGGGAGTCGAGCGGGTCAGCGTCGGCGTCTCGATCTCGACGAAGTCGTGGCCGGCCAGCACGCCGCGCGCAGCCGCGTTCACCTTGGACCGCAACCGGATTGCGTTGCCGGGGCCTTCGCGGCGCAGATCGAGGTAGCGGTACTTGAGCCTGGCTTCCTCACCCGCAGTCTCGTCGAGCTGGAACGGCAGAGGCGCGCTCTCGCCCAGTACCGTCAGCGTCGTCGCGTTGATCTCGATGTCGCCGGTGGCGATCTCGGTGTTGGCATTGCCCTCGGGCCGGGTCTCGACGACGCCTTCCACGGCGACGCAGAACTCGGCGCGGAGGTGGTGCGCCTGCTCCAGCACGTCCGCGTCGCGGAACACCACCTGCGCCACGCCGGACGCGTCGCGGAGATCGATGAAGATGACGCCGCCGTGGTCACGCCGACGGGCCACCCAACCGGCCAACGTCACCTTCTGACCGGCGTCGGCGGACCGCAACGAACCGGCGGCATGACTGCGCAACACGAAAACTCCCTGGAAATGGCCTTGGGCGTGGACTGCAACAGTGTAGTGGTGGCCGTTTCGTCGGTACCTTGGCGCTGGTGGGTATGAGCATTGCGGTCATCGGGCCGGGAGCCATCGGATCGACCGTCGCGGCGCTGGTGCAGAGCGCGGGTCATCAGGTGATCGTCTGCGGGCGCACTCCTCGCGACTCCATCGAAGTCAGGCCCGACGATGGAGACCCGATCGTGGTGCCAGGACCCGTGCGCACCAACCCCGACACCATCGACGGGCCCGTCGACGTGGTGATGCTGGCCGTCAAGGACACCCAGACCGAGGGCGCGGCCGAGTGGTTGGCGCGCCTGTGCGATGAGAACACGGTGGTGTGCGCCCTGCAGAACGGCGTCGAGCAGGTCGAACGGGTAGGGCGCTTCTGCCCATCGTCGACCGTGGTGCCCGCCGCGGTGTGGTTCTCCGCGGAGACACAACCGGACGGATGGATCCGGCTCAGGACGGGCGTGCGCCTGGTGCTACCCGAGGGCGACGCCTCGCAGCGACTGGCCGACCTGCTGCGCGGACCGTCGTGCACCGTCGAAAGCAGCCCCGACTTCGTCACCGAGGCCTGGCACAAACTGCTGACCAACGCCGTCGCCGGCCTGATGGTGCTGACCGGCAGGAAGTCGGGGATGTTCCGTCGCGACGACGTGGCCAGCCTGGCCAGGGACTACCTCGCCGAATGCCTCGCAGTGGCCCGCGCCGAGGGCGCCACGCTGGAGGACGACGTGATCGAGGAGGTCGTCGGATTGTTCAGCGGGCTGCCCGAGGACATCACCACGTCGATACTGACCGACCGCGAACTCGGAAGGCCGCTGGAGTGGGACATCCGCAACGGCGTGATCGTCCGCAAGGCCGCCGAACACGGGCTGGCCACGCCGATCAGTGCCGTCCTGGTGCCCCTGCTTGCCGCCGCCAGCGACGGGCCGGGATAGGGCCTGAGTAGACACCACGTCGTAGAGTGTCTACCCATGGCCAAGACCTACCCGTGCGAACACGTCAACCTCGACTTCATCGCCCGTGCGCCGTTGGGGTTCAGTCGATCTCGCCATCACCGTTCCTCATGAGTGAGCAGGAGTGAGTCTTGCTCGGTTGCGGCCCGAACGGTGTTGGCCGCGGGTGGGGGGTCTCCGGTGGACCGGCACGCATCGTGTGTGTGTCGGTGGGCCGGGGCTGCCGTGCCTACCCACGTGACCCGGTAGGTGATCGGGCCTGGCCGGTGGAGTGCCCGCAGCGGTCCGCTGTCCGTTACGGGGTCCTGCCGGCCGTCGCCTGATCGCAATGCCAAGGCCACGCCTGCCGATCGCGGCCGCCGCGGCGTGATGCCGGGTGACCGGGTCGGAAGTCTGCTGTTGCAAGGGTTTCGCCCAGTGCTGGGCGCCCCATTTACTGGTGTAGGCCGCATCGACCCCGATCACCGCGATACCCCGACGATGCGCCATCGCAGTTAACCGGCCGCGAAACTTACTGGTGGGGATGCCGGCCACGGTGCGGCGGAACCGTTTCCCCCGCTGCCCGCGGCCCATGGTGTCGCGGCCGGTAGCGCGGGCATCGGCGAAGTCGAGATTCTCCACCACGACCGCGGAGCAGTTCTGCCGCTGGGCATGGTCGAGGAGGGCGGTGATCGCCGCCCGGACCCTCCCATCCCGACGGGATGCGGGCAGACCGGCCGTCTCGACGGGAATCGAGAAGGGAGCACCGACGGGATTCCCCGACTCATCCAGCACACAGCAGGCGAGGTGATCGGCGTTGAGATCCACCCCCAGCACTGGTCCGGTCCGGAGCGCGTCGAGCGATGGCGGCTCGTCGACGACGTCTTGCTTCCAGGAGGCGTCCAGGTACCAGCGGTCCTTGGCCCGGTCGTAGCTGATGTCGTAGCGCACCGCGCGGCGCCCCGCGACCCGCTCGGACCACTGCTGGCCGCGGTGCGCGAACCCGACGGGTGCCGCGATCTGCAGATGCGACCCGAACTGGGCGATCAGCGCGGCGGGCACCTTGATCCGCAGCTGGCCGGCCTCATCGACCCGGATCGTCTCATTGCCGCCGGCCTTGCCGGTCTCCCCGTCCGCGGTCAGGAACATCCGGGCGGCGTCCCAGCGGTTCCGCCATTCCGGCACGCTCAGTCCCGCCTCATCGAGGTGATGGCGGTTGCGCCACAGGCGTTTCCCGCCCACGGTGATCGACGGACGGCCCGCGGCTATGGCGTCCTGGGCGGCGGCCAGTCGGGACCGCAACATCGCCAACCGGCGGGTCTTGGCGAACCGTTCGTTCGCCGATCGGTACCCGTAACGGCGACGACCCCGGCCGCCAACTTCCCCAGCACCCGCCGGTGCCGATTCCCCGGGGCGCAGCGCGCACCGCACCTCCAATACGTCTACGGCCCGCCGGAGATCGCGGACGTGGGCAGCGAGCCCGCGCATGCCCAGCTGGTATTGGTCTTCCACCGCACGGGTAATCGCCCCCGCCCACCGCGACGACGACACTGCGGTGACCGCCCGCTTACGCTCCACCCGCCACCCCGCACGCCCCTGCCGATCCAGTACGCCCAGGCGCACCCGGCCAGCCAGCTCGCCCCGGTACACCCAACCCAGGAACGACCCGACCGCGCTCAACGCCGCCACTTCAGCCTCGGTCAGGTGAATCCGTGTTCGGATCCGCACTCCCGACGGCGGCCCGGCCACCACCGGCGCGCTGATCCGACGCAACGGCACACGCTCACCCATGCCCGCATCCTGGCAGCCACCACCGACAACCCCACCGCACCACTCACCTCCGTGCGGTGTCAACAACTACCGCTCACAATCCAACGACCAGCTACCAACCCCCAAGCAGCTGTTCGAGGTGCTCGCCGACGCCGAGTCGTGGCCACATTGGGCGACGTTGATCACCAAGGTGGTCTGGACCAGCCCCGAGCCGGATACTTCCCCGTCGCTTCGCTCGCCCCAACGCGGCATCGGCAGCACCCGTACCGTCAGCATGCGCGGCAACATCGTCGGCGACGAGGAGTTCATCGCGTGGGAACCGTTCTCCCACATGGCGTTCCGGTTCAACCAGAGCACCTCGAACGCGCTCTCCGCGTTCGCCGAGGATTACCGGGTGGTGCCGACCGCCGACGGCTGCCATCTGACCTGGGTGATGGCGATGAAGCCCAACGGCGTGGCAGGCCGGCTCGGCATGACGTTGGCACAACCCGTGATGGAGTGGCTTTTCCAGCGCTTCCTGCACAACCTGGGCCGCTACACCAACGAGCGCTACGCAACCGCGATCAGTACAGACCCGCCCACGCCGAACGCCTGACGGCGTCGGGGTCGGCCACGGTGTCGTCGCGCGTCGAACGAATGACGCGGGTGCGGCGCTCCTGCGCGTCATAGCGCGGCCAGTCCGGACCCAGCTCACCGGTGGAGAAGTTCAACCAGGTGCGCTGCATGCGCCTGCCGACCGACGGCTGCACCCGGCGGCCCAGTGGGTGGATCTTGCGGCCAAGGTACGACGAATAGCTGTGTTGAACGTGCACGATCTCGCTGCCGTGGGTGGCGCCTAGTCCCAGCACGCGCAGGCTCCATGCGGCGTGGTCGAACCGGTACACGTAGGTCGGGGAGTGCGCGCTGTACGCGTCGGCGAATGCCCATGCGGGAGCACAGAACATGGCGTCGGATCCGACGGCCACCAGCGCGCGGCGCCGTGGATAGTCTGGGTAGGCGGCCAGCACGCGCTCCTTGGCGTCCGGTGCGGTGCGGTCGAAGTAGGCATCGATGCTGCCCACCGTCGTCGGCAACATCGGCGGCTTGACCCATGCGAACATCGACGCCTCGTCGGTGTTGGTGCCGATGATCAACGGAACTTTCGACACCGCGCCGGCGCGCGCCGCCTCGATCGGGTGGCGCGGCAGCAGGTCGACGCCGTACGTCAGCCCGTAGGCCAACATCGGGCTCTCGGACGCGCTCTCGGACTGCACCAGCCCCGCAGCGCGCCGAAGCGGGCGTTGCGGCAGTGCCTTGATCTCGTCGATGCCGACTCCGAGTCGCTGCACGAAGCGACGGGCCCGACGTGCCCGTGTCTCGCGGTCGGCGATCAACGGCAGCGCCGGGCTCTGGGCGATCGCGCCGGTGAACAGGCCATCGGATGCCGGGCTGGCCAGCAACGCCAACACCGATGTCGCACCGGCTGATTCACCGAACACGGTGACCCGGTCCGGGTCGCCGCCGAATGCCGAAATGTTGTCGCGCACCCAGGCCAGCGCCGCCAGTTGGTCGCGCAGGCACAGGTTGTCGTCGAACCCGTCGCCCAGATCGGACAGCTCGAAACCGCCGAACACCCCGAGCCGGTAAGTCACGTTGACCACCACCACGTTGCCGTTGCGGGCCAGCCGAGAACCGTTGTAGAGCTGCAACTGACCGGCGCCGTATACGAAGGCGCCACCGGGAATCCACACCATCACGGGCAGCGAGCCGGTCGGGTCGGGTGACCACACGGTGACGGTCAGGCACGCCTCGTCACGGATCTTCGGATCGTCGCGTCCTCCCCCGACGAAGGACCGGCCCTGTGGGGGCAACGGGCCGTGCTCCACGGCGTCGCGAATGCCCTGCCATGGCTGCGGAGGTACGGGCGCGAGGAACCGTCGATCACCGACTGGCTGTTCGGCGTAGGCGACGCCGCGCCAGACATTGACACCGCCTTCGGTGGTCCCTCGCAGGCGCCCATGTGAGGTGTGCACAACGGTCGAGAGTTCGGCTGTTTCATGCTGGCTGGGCACGATCCGAATCGTAGTGTGGGAAGCTGAACCCGGCTGACGCCCAGCCTCGCGGTGGAATGCCGACGGACGCGGACGGAGCGGTGTGATGACCTTCAACGAGGGTATGCAGATCGACACGAGCACCACGTCGAGCAGCGGTGGTGGCGGCGGTGGCGGTGGCCGCGGTATCGCAATCGGTGGCGGACTCGGCGGATTGCTGATCGTCGTGGTCGCACTGTTCCTCGGGGTCGACCCCAGCACAGTGCTCCCCCAAGGCGGCACCAGCGAATACGACTCCCAGGGCGTCGAATCGCCTGGCTTCGATCTGAGCCAGTGCAAGACGGGCGAGGACGCCAACAGAATCGTCGAATGCCGCGTGGTGGCCACCGGCAACTCGGTGGACGGGGTGTGGTCCCAGCTGCTGAAGGGTTATACCCGGCCGAAGGTGCGGTTGTTCAGCCAGCAGGTGAACACCGGGTGCGGACCAGCGACCACCGACGTCGGCCCGTTCTACTGCCCGGTCGACCAGACCGCCTACTTCGACACCTCGTTCTTCCAGGTCCTCACCGACCAGTTCGGTTCCAGCGGTGGACCGTTGGCGCAGGAGTACGTCGTGGCCCACGAGTTCGGGCACCACGTGCAGGACCTGCTCGGCGTCCTTGGTAAGGCCCAGCAGGGGCCGGGCGGCTCCGAGGGCAACGGCGTGCGCACCGAACTGCAGGCCGACTGCTATGCAGGTGTGTGGGCGCACTACGCCGCGATCACCAAGCAGGAGAGCACCGGCGTGCCGTTCCTGGAACCGTTGACGGACAAGGACATCGCCGACGCGCTGTCAGCCGCATCCTCGGTCGGCGACGACCGCATCCAGAAGTCCTCGACGGGCCGGGTCAACCCCGA
>JAOPVF010000287.1 GCA_025963195.1 Mycobacterium sp.
AATGCCACCGTGGTGCGCGTGCGCGGCCACGCATCGATCGGGATGGTGCGGTGAATGTCCCACATCAGCAGGTGCGGGTCGAGGTCCTCCTCGCCGAGCTCGCCGATCCAGCGCGTGCCCCACGAGCCGAGCGCGTCGACGACGTCGAAGAGCTCCTGCCCGCACGGCGTCAGCGAGTACGTGGTGCGGCCGTCGACCTCGGTGCGATCCACCACGCCGACGCGCGCCAGGGACTTCAGCCGCCGGGACAGTAGTGCAGGCGACATCTTGGGCACGCCACGTCGCAGTTCGTTGAAGTGCCTGCTGCCGAGCAGCAACTCCCGTACGACGAGCAGCGTCCAGCGTTCGTCGAGCACCTCCATCGCCTTGGCGACAGGACAGAATTGGCCGTATCCGGACATGTGCACACCTCAGAGCGTCAAGTGGGCAGTACAGATATGGAACCAGGGCCAGTACAGATCTGTAACTAGATCCGCACGATCGGCGACGGGACGATGTTCGTACCCAGCAAGGAGGACGTCGATCATGAGCAATCCAACCGTAGCCGTCGACCACAGCCAGGTGGCGGCCAAGCATCGCGCGATGTGGGCGTCGGGCGACTACGCGAAACTCGCTGCAGAACTCGTCTCGCCGCTTGGCCCCGTGCTGGTGCAGGCCACCGGCATAGCCCGGGGCGATCGCGTGCTCGACGTGGCGGCCGGCACCGGAAACGTGGCGATTCCCGCCGCGGAGACCGGCGCGAGCGTCGTCGCCAGCGATCTGTGTCCGGAACTGTTGGAGCAGGGCAGCCGCATGGCGGCTGAGCGCGGCGTCGACCTCGAATGGCGCGAAGCGAACGCCCACGAATTGCCCTTCGGGGACGGTGAATTCGACGCCGTGGTGTCATGCATCGGCGTGATGTTCGCACCGTTTCATCAACTCGCCGCCGACGAATTGGTCCGGGTGTGCAAGCCCGGCGGCAGGATCGGTCTGATCAGCTGGACACCGGAGGGTCACATCGGGCAGCTGTGGGCGGCGATGAAGCCGTACGCCCCGCCACCGCCGCCAGGTGCGCAGCCACCTCCGCTGTGGGGTCGAGAGGATCACGTCCGCGCACTGCTCGGTGACCGCGTATCCGACGTCGTCACGGAGCGACGGATGCTGACCGTCGACCACTTCGCCGACGGGGCGGAGTTCCGCGACTACTTCAAGGCGGTCTACGGCCCGACGATCGCCGTGTACCGCAACATCGAGGGCGATCCGGACCGCGTGGCCGCCCTCGACGCGGACATTGCCAGGGTGGGTGACGCCGTCCTGAGCTCTTCGTCGACCATGGAATGGGAGTACCAGCTGCTGGTCGCCCGCAAGGACTGATTACATGTCTGCATGCCCGACGACGCGCAGCAGCTGCCGACACTGAATCACGACGACCAGGCTGCAGTGCAGCGCTGGGTGCGCGAGCAGGGCCTGGGGTCGACGGTCACCGATGTCGAGCCGCTGACCGGGGGCACTCAGAACATCGTGGTGCGTCTGCACGTCGACGGGCGCCCGATGGTGCTGCGTCGTCCGCCGCTGCACCCGAGGCCGACCAGTGACAAGACGATGCTGCGCGAGATCGCGGCGCTGCGGACACTGGCCGGCACGACGGTGCCCCATCCCGGGTTCATCGCCGGTTGCGACGACCTCGACGTGCTCGGCGTGGTGTTCTACCTGATGGAGGAGGTGGACGGCTTCAACCCCGGCGACAGCATGGACGAGGCGTACGTCAGTAGTGCTGACTGGCGGCATCGGGTCGGGCTGTCGTATGCGGCCAGCCTGGCCCAACTCGGGAACGTGGCATGGGAGGGCAAGCCGCTTGCCGACCTCAGACGGCCGGGTTCCTTTCTGGAGCGCCAGGTTCCGCAGTTCCTGCGGCTACTCGAGAGCTATCGACACGACGGGTACGCGCCCGAATCGCTGGCCGTCGGCGACCTCGCCGAGTGGCTGAAGGTCAACCGGCCTGCCGACGGCGAGCCAGGCATCTTGCACGGCGACCCTCACCTGAGCAACGTTCTGCTCCGCAGGGACAGGCCGGAGTTGGCCGCGTTCGTCGACTGGGAGATGTGCACCGTCGGCGATCCGCTACTGGACTTGGGATGGATGCTCATCTGCTGGCCACTGGACACCAGCATGATCGCCGCAGGCGGGGAACTGGCCGCGCTGGGTGGGCTGGCCAGCCGACACGAGCTCCTCGATGCCTACCTCGGGGCTGGCGGCCGCGAAACACCAAGGCTGGATTGGTATGTCGCGATGGCGTGTTTCAAGCTCGGCGTCGTGATCGAGGGCACGTGGTCCCGCTATCTGTTGGGCCAGGCCAGCCGGGAGGCGGGGGAGCAGCTGCACGCATCGGCGCAGAATCTGATCGACGTGGGCACCCGGGTGGCCAAGGGCGACAGTCCGTTCATTTGACACGCAGGTGTAGGTACCGGGCCGCGATCGCGCAGCCAGCCACCAGGAGAGCGGCCACTCCGAACGCGATCTCCGGCGCGGCGTTTCCGCTCTCCTCGTCGAGGACGACCAGCAAGCCGATGTTGATCAGGAAGTGAAAGGTGCCCGCGACGAGCAGATCTGGGGCGCCCCTGCTGTACAGGAGCAGTGCGAGCACGATCGACATCCCGACGGTGGCGGCCAGGAACGCCAGCAGGTACCAGGGTCCGAGCGCGATCACCTGTACGTGCCACAGCCCCCAGATCAA
>JAOPVF010000038.1 GCA_025963195.1 Mycobacterium sp.
GTCGACCACCCCGGCAAGCGCCGCCAGCGCATCGGGTGACGCGCCGGCCGGTGACGCGTTCACCACGACCAGCGCGCCGCCGTCGCGCCCCAACCGCGCGGCCG
This sequence comes from Mycobacterium sp., assembly GCA_025963195.1. GTDB lineage: Bacteria > Actinomycetota > Actinomycetes > Mycobacteriales > Mycobacteriaceae > Mycobacterium. Next base: position 105 of record JAOPVF010000038.1, read on the forward strand.
CCAGCACCGTCTCCATCGGAATCTCCAACTGCAGCAGCACCACGTCGGCCGCCGCCACCACGGACCGGACGTCGGCCGACGCCATGCTCAGATGGGCATTGGCACCGGGGGCGACGACGATGCTGTTCTCCGCGTGCGAGTCCACCACGATCGCCGCCGCTCCACTGGGGCCCGGCACGGTGACCACGCCATCGAGCCGCACCCCGTTGTCGCGCAGGTGTGCGCCCAGTACGGCCGCCGCCGGATCGTCGCCGAGTGCGGCGACGATGTCGACCGACGCACCCGCCCTTGCGGCCGCGACGGCCTGGTTGCCGCCCTTGCCGCCCGGCGCGGCCGACGACGACGAGGCCAGCACCGTCTCGCCGGGCCGCGGCAGCGCCTGCACGACGAACGACTGGTCGAGGTTGACGCTGCCCACCACACACACCCTTGCCACGCCCCATACCGTAGCCCGAACGGGCAGCGGCGGGATTAGCTCGATAAGCTGGGCCGATGAGCGTGCAGGCACCAGCGCAGGATGGCCTGCGTCAACAGGTTCACGACGCGGCCCGCCGGGCGCGGATCGCCGCCCGCGCGCTGGGCACGTTGAACACCGCGACGAAGGACCGCGCACTGCACGCGGCGGCCGATCGCGTGCTCGCCCAGGTGCACGAGATCCTTGCCGCGAACGCCGAAGACCTCGACGCCGCCAGGGCATCCGGCACCCCTGAGGCCATGCTCGACCGGCTCGCCCTGAACCCGCAGCGGGTGGACGGCATCGCCGCTGGGCTGCGACAGGTCGCCGGTCTGCCCGATCCGGTGGGCGAGGTGCTGCGCGGAAGCACGCTGCCCAACGGTCTGCAGCTGCGCCAGCAGCGGGTTCCGCTCGGCGTGATCGGCATGGTGTACGAGGGCAGGCCCAACGTGACGGTCGACGCCTTTGGTCTGACGTTGAAGTCTGGAAACGCCGTGCTGCTGCGCGGCAGCTCGTCGGCGGCGCGCTCGAACGGCGCGCTGGTGACCGCGCTGCGCGTCGCGCTCATCGAGGAGGGCCTCACCCCCGACGCCGTGCAACTGCTTCCCAGCGACGACCGCACCACCGTCACCCACCTGATCCAGGCCCGCGGCCTCGTCGACGTCGTCATTCCGCGCGGAGGTGCCGGGCTCATCGACGCGGTCGTGCGCGACGCGACGGTGCCGACCATCGAGACGGGCGTCGGCAACTGCCACGTCTACGTGCACTCGGCGGCCGATCTCGATGTCGCCGAACGCATTCTGCTGAACTCCAAGACGCGTCGGCCCAGCGTGTGCAATGCCGCCGAGTCGCTGCTGATCGACGCCGCCGTCGCCGACCTGGCCGTGCCACGCCTGGTCGGCGCGCTTCAGGACGCCGGCGTGACGGTGCACCTCGACCCCAGCGAGGACGAACTGCGGGCCGAGTTCCTCTCTATGGACATCGCGGTCGCGGTGGTCGACGACATCGACGCCGCGATCGCCCACGTCAACGAATACGGCACCGGTCACACCGAGGCCATCGTGACGACCAATCTCGCTGCCGCGCAACGCTTCACCGAGGAAGTGGATGCCGCAGCGGTGATGGTGAACGCCTCGACGTCGTTCACCGACGGCGAGCAGTTCGGGTTCGGCGCCGAGATCGGCATCTCCACCCAGAAGCTGCACGCCCGCGGCCCGATGGGCCTGCCAGAATTGACCTCAACCAAGTGGATTGTGTGGGGTGACGGACATACCCGCCCCGCTTAGCAAGGAGAAGCCCGCCCGATGAGCGTGCCCGCCCGCCCGGTACCGATGTTCACCGACATCGACGACGTCGCCAACCGCCTCGCCGAGACCGGATACCTGCCCGACACCGCCACGGCCACAGCGGTTTTCCTCGCCGACCGGTTGGGCAAGCCGCTGCTCGTCGAGGGCCCCGCGGGCGTCGGCAAGACCGAGCTGGCCCGTGCGGTGGCGCAGGCCACCGGTGCAGGTCTGGTCCGCCTGCAGTGCTACGAGGGCGTCGACGAGGCCCGCGCGCTCTACGAGTGGAACCACGCCAAGCAGATCTTGCGCATTCAGGCCGGGTCCGGGGACTGGGACCAGACCAAGATGGACGTGTTCAGCGAGGAATTCCTGCTGACGCGTCCCCTGCTGACCGCGATCAAGCGCACCGAACCCACCGTGCTGCTGATCGATGAGACCGACAAGGCCGACATCGAGATCGAAGGTCTGCTGCTCGAGGTGCTCTCCGACTTCGCGGTGACCGTGCCCGAGCTTGGCACCATCGTCGCCGAGCGCCCACCGTTCGTGCTGTTGACCTCCAACGCCACCCGCGAGCTCTCCGAGGCGCTCAAGCGACGGTGTCTGTTCCTGCACATCGACTTCCCCGACCCCGATCTGGAGCGGCGGATCCTGCTTTCCCGGGTGCCGGAGTTGCCGGTGAAGCTCGCCGAGGAGCTGGTCCGCATCATCGGCGTGCTGCGCGGCATGCAGCTCAAGAAGGTGCCGTCGGTGGCCGAGACCATCGACTGGGGCCGCACCATTCTGGCGCTAGGCCTAGACACCATCGACGACAAGATGATCGCCGCCACCCTGGGCGTGGTGCTCAAGCATCAGTCCGATCAGAAGCGCGCGTCCGGCGAGCTACGTCTGAATTGAATCGGAGCCTGAATTAAGGAGTTCGACTGATGGCCGTTCGACGGACCAGCCCGCCACAACCGCTTGCGCCACACGGGATTCCGGGTCACCTGGTGGAGTTCGTCGAAGCACTGCGCGGGGTGGGCATCGCGGTCGGGCCTTCCGAGACCGTCGACGCAGGCCGGGTGATGTCGGTCCTCGGGCTTGGCGACCGCGAGGTGCTGCGCGAGGGGCTGGCGTGCGCCGTGCTGCGCCGCGCCGATCACCGTGACACCTACGACGCGATGTTCGACCTCTGGTTCCCCGCCGCACTCGGAGACCGCACCGTACTCGACGACGAGGGCGATGCCGCCGTCGGCAGCCCCGATGGCGTGCCGCCGCAGGACATCGAAACCATGCGCGACGCGCTCATCCAGATGCTGTCGGACAACCCGGAGCTCGAGAACATCGACGACCGCCTGGCGGCCATGATCGCCCAGATCGTCGAATCCTTCGGCCGCTACAGCTCCAGCCGCGGACCGTCGTACTCGTCATATCAGGCGCTGAAGGCGATGGCACTGGACGAACTCGAGGGCAGGCTGCTGGCCGGACTGCTCGCTGGGTACGGCGAGGAGCCGACGCCGACGCAGGAGGCCATCGCCAAGGCGATGGCCGCCAAGCGGATCTCGCAACTGCGTCGGATGGTGGAGTCGGAGACCAAGCGCCGCACTGCTGAGCAACTGGGCCGCGACCACGTCCAGATGTACGGCATCCCGCAGCTGGCCGAGAACGTCGAGTTCCTGCGTGCCTCCGGTGAGCAACTGCGCCAGATGCGACGGGTGGTTCAACCCCTGGCGCGCACGCTGGCCACCCGGCTGGCCGCGCGGCGGCGTCGTTCCCGGGCGGGTGAGATCGACCTGCGCAAGACGCTGCGCAAGTCGATGTCCACCGGTGGCGTACCCATCGACGTCGTGCTCAAGAAGCCGCACCCGGCCCGGCCCGAACTCGTCGTGCTGTGCGACGTATCCGGTTCGGTCGCCGGATTCAGCCACTTCACCCTGCAGCTGGTGCACGCGCTGCGCCAGCAGTTCTCCCGGGTGCGGGTGTTCGCCTTCATCGACACCACCGACGAGGTCACCGAGCTGTTCGGCCCGGACGCCGACCTTGCCGTCGCAGTGCAGCGCATCACCCGCGAGGCGGGCGTCTACACCCGCGACGGGCACTCCGATTACGGGCACGCCTTCGTGTCGTTCCTCGAGAACTGGCCGTCGGTGCTGTCGCCGCGCAGCTCGCTGCTGGTGCTCGGCGACGGTCGCAACAACTACCGCAATCCCGAGGTCGACCTGCTCGCGCACATGGTCAACGCCAGCAGGCACGCGCACTGGCTCAACCCCGAGCCCAAGCACCTGTGGGGGAGCGGCGACTCTGCCGTACCCCGCTACGAGGACGTCATCACCATGCACGAGTGCCGGTCGGCCAAGCAGCTCGCCGGGGTGATCGACCAGCTGCTGCCGGTCTGAGCGCCCTCGGCTCTCGTCGCAGCCGTCCGCGCTCGAATGTGCGGTGTCGTACGCGACTCGCCGCGACGAGCGGATGAATCCGCACATTCGAGTGCCCATCGGCGTGGGAAGCGTCCGCGAACGCTCCCGTAAGCTCGCTATTCGTGACTCGACGCAGGCTGGGTGTGATGGGCGGGACGTTCGATCCCATCCACAACGGTCACTTGGTCGCGGCCAGCGAGGTCGCAGACCTGTTCAACCTCGACGAGGTGGTGTTCGTGCCGACCGGCCAGCCGTGGCAGAAGCGCGAGCGCATCGTCACCGCCGCCGAGGACCGCTACCTGATGACGGTCATCGCCACCGCGGCCAACCCGCGGTTCTCCGTCAGCCGCGTCGACATCGACCGCGGCGGAGCGACCTACACCAAGGACACGCTGCGCGACCTCGGGGCGCTCAACCCCGACACCGAGCTCTACTTCATCACCGGTGCCGACGCGCTGGCGTCCATCCTGTCCTGGCAGAACTGGGAGGACCTCTTCTCCATGGCCCGTTTCGTCGGTGTCAGCCGACCCGGTTACGAACTCGACGGCGAACACATCGCCGCCGCGATGAAGGAGTTGCCGGAGGACGCGCTGAGCCTGGTCGAGGTGCCCGCCCTGGCCATCTCGTCGAGCGACTGCAGGCGCCGCGCCGAAGCCGGCAGACCCATCTGGTACCTGGTCCCGGACGGCGTCGTCCAGTACGTCACCAAACGTGGCCTGTACCCGGCACACACGTTGGCCAGCAAGGAGTCCCGCGCATGACCGCATCCGAAGAAGCCATCGGCATGGCCACGGTGGCAGCCAGGGCGGCCGCCGACAAGCTCGGCGACGACGTCGTCGTCATCGACGTCTCAGGACAGCTCGTCATCACCGATCTGTTCGTCATCGCCTCGGCGTCCAACGATCGGCAGGTCAACGCCATCGTCGACGAGGTCGAGGAGAAGATGCGCGTCGCCGGACACAAACCGGCCCGCCGCGAAGGCACCCGCGAAGGCCGCTGGGTCCTGCTGGACTACATCGACATCGTGGTGCACATCCAGCATCAGGACGAGCGCAACTTCTACGCCTTGGATCGGTTGTGGCGCGACTGCCCGCTGGTGCCGGTGGACCTGGATGGTCACGGGTGAGGGTCCGCCGCCTGGTACTGCTGCGGCACGGACAGACCGAGTACAACGCGGGCAGCCGGATGCAGGGCCAACTCGACACCGATCTGAGCGATCTTGGGCGAATGCAGGCCGTCGCCGCCGCCGAGGTGCTGGCCAAGCGACAACCGCTGTTGATCGTGTCGTCGGATCTGCGTCGTGCCCTGGACACGGCGCTGGCGCTCGGTGAGCCGTCGGGGTTGCCGGTATCCGTCGACACCCGGCTGCGCGAAACTCATCTGGGCGACTGGCAGGGCATGACGCACCTCGAGGTGGACGCCATCGCCCCAGGTGCCCGGTTGGCGTGGCGGGACGACGCGCGCTGGGCCCCGCACGGCGGCGAGAGCCGGATCGACGTGGCCGAGCGCAGCCTGCCGGTGGTCGCGGATTTGGTGGCCGGTCAGGCCGAGTGGGGCGTCGACGAGGCTGACCGCCCGGTGGTGCTGGTGGCCCACGGCGGGTTGATCGCAGCATTGACCGCGGCGTTGCTACGTCTGCCGGTGGACAACTGGCCGATTCTGGGTGGCATGGGCAACGCCAGCTGGGTGCAGTTGTCCGGTCATTCGGAACCGGATGCCGGGGCCGATGACGTCCGCTGGCGGCTCGACGTATGGAACGCATCGGCACAGGTCGCAAACGATGTCCTCTGACAAGCGCACACTGCTGATCTTCTGCGACTCCCTGTCCTACTACGGACCAACGGGCGGACTACCCGCCGACGATCCCAGAATCTGGCCCAACATCGTTGCCGCCCAACTCGGTTGGGATGTCGAGCTGGTCGGCCGGATCGGCTGGACGTGCCGCGACGTGTGGTGGGCGGCCACCCAGGATCCCCGGGCGTGGGCGGCCCTTCCCCGCGCTGGCGCGGTGATCGTCGCGACCAGCGGCATGGATTCATTGCCATCGCCGCTGCCGACCGCGGTGCGCGAACTGATCCGCTACGTCCGGCCGCCGTGGCTGCGACGCTGGGCCCGCGACGGATACGGCTGGCTGCAGCCGCGGCTGTCACCGATCGCGCGGCCTGCGCTGCCTCCCCACCTGACCGCCGACTACCTCGAACAGGTCAGGGCCGCAATCGACTTCAATCGGCCAGGCATTCCGTTCGTCGCGACGATTCCGTCGGTGCACATCGCCGACACCTACGGCCGATCACACCGCTGGCGGATGCGCACCGTCGCCGCGATCACGTCGTGGGCGCGCGAACACCACGTGCCGATCGTCGATCTGAAGGCCGCCGTCGGCGACGAGGTGATGAGCGGACGCGGCAACCCGGACGGCATCCACTGGAACTTCGAGGCACATGCCGCCGTCGCCGAGCTGATGATGAAGGGTCTCGCCGAGGCGGGGGTCGCGGTCTCCGAAGTAGCCGGCGACTGACCATGGCCGTCGTGGTGGTCACCGACTCGTCCTCTCGGCTGGAGCCGGATGAGTTGCAGCGGTGGGGAATTCGTCAGGTGCCGTTGCACGTCCTTGTCGACGGCACCGACCTGCGCGACGGCATCGACCCGGTGCCCTACGACATCCACGATCGGGCGCACGTCACGACCGCCGGTGCCGTGCCCGCCGACCTGACGGAGGCCTACCGCAAGGCACTCGCCGACAGCGGTGGGGACGGCGTTGTCGCGGTCCATCTTTCGGCGGCGTTGTCGAGCACCTTCAGCACGGCGGTGGCCACGGCACGGGAATTCGGGCCAGCGGTGCGCGTGGTGAACGCACGATCCGCGGCTGCAGGCGTCGGGTTCGTCGCCGTGGCGGCGGCCCGCTCGGCGGCCGCGGGTGAGGATCTCGACACGGTCGAGGCCGCGGCACGGTCCGCCGTACCGTGCGGCCGTGCCTTCATCGTGGTGCACCGACTGGACAACCTTCGCCGCAGCGGGCGGATCGGTACCGCCACGTCATGGCTGGGCACCGCGCTGTCCCTCAAGCCCCTGCTATGCCTCGACGTCGACGGCCGACTCGTCCTGTCCCAGCGGATCCGGACGGTGTCGAAGGCCCACGCTGCGATGGTCGAGGCAGTCGCGGAGTTCGTCGGCGATCGCACGGCCTCGGTCGTGGTCCATCACGTCGACAACCACGACGACGCCGACGAACTCGGTGCGACGCTGACCGCGCGGCTGCCGCAGCTCGGGTCACTGGCCGTCAGCGACATGGGGCCGGTGCTGTCGATCCACGTCGGCGGCGGTGCGATCGGGGTGTGCGTGACGGTGGACGGCCCGTGACCGCGCTCGACCTCGCCGGCGACGAACGCGAAGACCTTGCCGACCTGCTGTCCGGCCTGACCCCCGAACAGTGGGCGCACCCGTCGTTGTGCGCAGGCTGGCGCGTGCGCGAGGTGGCCGCGCACGTGGTCAGTTTCGAGGAGATGAGCCCACGCGAGTTGACGGCTCGGTTCGTCAGGGGCCGCCTGCAGATGAACCGCATCAACGGTCTTGGCGTGTCTGATCTCGCCGGTGACTCGACCGAGCAGCTCATCGCACTTCTGCGAGACAACGCGGAGCCGAAGGGGATGAGTGCGGCGTTCGGTGGCCGGGTTGCGTTGACCGACAACATGATTCACCAGCAGGACATCCGACGTCCGTTGGGTCTGGCGCGGACGATACCCGCCGAACGTCTCAGAGCAGCATTGGACTTCGTCCGCTATTCACCGACCATCCGTGGCGCGTTGCGGGTCCGCGCGGTCCGGCTGGTCGCCACGGACTGCGACTGGTGCTACGGCACGGGCGCCGAGGTACGGGGCCCGGGTGAGGCGCTGCTGATGGTGATGGCCGGGCGGCCCGACGCGCTACGCGAGCTCGACGGCCCCGGCCTGACGACCCTCGCGGCGCGCCTCTGAGACGTACCTGGAGCGCCGACGCGTCGAGATCTCCGTGAGGGTTGTGATTTCCAACCGCCGACAGCCATGGCGCAGAACTCGGTGCGGACGATGGCGCTAGAGCGACACCCGTCCGGTGACCGGCGGCAGATCCTTCAACGTGACGATGCCCGGCGCCGCGGCCACCACCGCGGGCACCGCGTTGGTGACCGGCATCGCGGTGTAGATCATGCCAAGCCCCATGAAGCCGGGCTCGGCCCAGCCCCGCGGCGGCAGGCAGTGCAGCACGGTGCGCATGTTTGGCGTGCCGAACACCTGAATGACGTGTCCATGCTCGAGCGGCTTGGGCGGGGTGACGTGGCTGCCCATGGTCCAGTTGAACCCGACGCTGACGACGTTCTTCTCGCCCACCCAGCCGCGGTGGAAGCCATAGACACCGCCGATGGTGCCGTTGGGGATCTGCATGAAGCCAAGGTCGCTGTCACCGGTGGCCGTGGTGAACTCGACGTCGAAGGTCAGCCGGTCGAGCTTGGCGCCGATCGCGTCGGCCATCATCGCCGCCGATTCGGCGAACACCTCGCTCTCGCGCCGCACGCTCTCGGCGAGGTCAGGTGTGCCGGGATCCTGCCCGAAGCCCATCGCGGACTGCGTGTCCGCGGATTCATAGGTGGAGCAGTCGACCGACTCGGTGATGCGGATCTCGTCGACGTTCTCGCAGGCACCCGAGAGCACCATCCCGACCATGTTCGTCATGCCGGGGTGCGCGCCACTGCCGAAGATCGTGGAATTGCCTGCCTGGCAAGCCTTCCGGATCCGGTCCAAGTCCTCTGGTGACTGCTTGCCGCCGGTGATCCACGCCGCGCTGGAGCACACGTTGATCCCCGCCTCGAGCAGCCGGACCAATTCGTCGACGTTCGGCCACAGCGGGTTGTAACAGCAGGCATCCGGACGCAGCGCGATCAGCGCGTCGACGTCGTTGGTGGCCGCGACGCCGGTGGGCTCCGGCCAGCCGGCGAGCTCGGCGGCGTCCACCCCCACCTTGTCGGCACCGTGGGCGTACACCCCGACGAGTTCCATGTCGTCGCGCCCGATGATGGAGTGCAGCGAGCGTGTACCGATGTTCCCGGTGGTCCACTGGATCACCCGCAGCGGTCGGTCGGTGGTCGTCGTCATGTGCGCCTCCTCGGTGCGGCGGAGTAGTAGACACCTTCTGGAATATGTATACGCGAGAGTCCGCTCGACGCGCCGGGAGACCGTCGTGCTGGCATGATCGCCGGATGCAGCACGAGCTCCCGGCCACTCCGTCCACGGTGCACTGGGGGTTTTTCGACCCGCGACTGCCGCCCGCACTCGTCGTCGCCTCGGGTGACCTGGTCGCGATCGAGACGCTGACCCATCACGCTGGTGATGCCCCCGACCTGCTAATGGACCCGCGGATCGCCGACGTCTTCGCATCGGTGACCGACCGCGGGCCCGGGCCGCATCTGCTCACCGGCCCCATCGCCATCGAGGGCGCCCGCCCCGGCGACGTGCTGCAGGTCGACATCCTGTCGGCCACCCCGCGGCTGCCATACGGGTCGAATCTGGCTGGACACTGGGGGCACCTGTACGACGAGCTGCCAACCGAGCGGGTGACGGTCTACGAACTCGACGCCGACGCACTTCTGGGCCGGGCGTTGTTCGGCTACGACTGGACCGCAACGCCTTTGGCTGATCAGCCGGGCACCATCGTCGTGCCGAATGCCGCCGCGCGCGAGCCCGCGCTTCCCGGTGTCGTCGTCCCGCTGCGCCCGCACTTCGGGACCATGGGCGTGGCGCCAGCGGCTCACGAGCGGCTGTCGTCGGTACCCCCCGGTGACCACGGCGGCAACGTGGACAACTGGCGCATCGGTGCGGGCGGGCGCATGTTCTACCCTGTGCAGGTGCCCGGCGCGCTGCTGTCGGTGGGCGACCCGCACGTCTCGCAGGGCGACGGCGAGATCAGCGGGACCGCGCTGGAGTCGTCATTGAACGGATTGCTGCGCTTGACCATTCGACGTGATCTACCGTTCACCGTCCCCGTGCTGGAGACCTCGACCGAGCTGCTAGTGCACGGATTCGGTGACACCCTCGACGCGGCGATGAAGGCCGCGGCACTGCGCACGCTCGACGTGCTCGGGCTGGTCTTCGGCCTGACCCGCAGGGACGCCTACTCGTTCATGTCGGTGGCAGTCGACTTCACCGTCACCCAGGTCGTCGACGAACGCCAGGGCGTGCACGGCCGCATCGACAAGCGGTGCTTCCCACGCTGGCCGGGCGTCGCCTCGTGACCGGCATCTGCGCGTTCCACTTCACGCCCGAGGACGGCGTGCCGCCGGGTGTGGCTCCGTTCTCGCACGCCACCGCAGCCGGGCAGACGTTGCACGTCACGGGTCAGATGCCGACCGATGTGACGGGGACCGTGGTCGGCGCCGACGTCGCGACCCAGACCGATCAGGTGCTGCGCAACCTGCTGCGCGTCACCGAACTCTGCGGCGGGGGACTGGCCGACGTCGTCTCGGTGCGCGCCTACCTCATCGACTGGGACGACTACGCCGCCTTCAACGACGCCTACGCCGCGTGGTTTCCCGAACGGTTGCCGTCGCGCACCTGCGTTGGGGTGACCGGGCTGGCGGTCGGTGCACTGGTCGAGATCGACTGGATGTGCTGGCGAAACGACGGGTGGGGGAGAACAATCGAGTCGTGAGGCTCACGGGCCGGAGGGCGCCGCGGGTCAGTCCATCGAGGAGGACCCATGAGCATCCTTTATTCACTGACGCTGGCCGCCGTAGCTGGTCTCGGTGTGATCTGGACGGCGGCTCTGAACATCCGCGTCATCAAGCAGTTCGAACGTGGCGTGGTCTTCCGATTCGGGCGGTTGCAAAGCGCCGTCCGGGGACCGGGGTTGACCATGCTGATCCCGCTCGCCGATCGCCTGCAGAAGGTGAACATGCAGGTCATCACGCTGCCGGTGCCCGCTCAAGACGGCATCACGTGCGACAACGTCACGGTGCGCGTCGATGCGGTCATTTACTTCAGGGTGGAGGACCCGGTGCGCGCCGCCGTCGACGTGCAGGACTACATGTCGGCGATCGGGCAGGTGGCGCAGACGTCGTTGCGCTCCATCATCGGCAAGAGCAACCTAGACGACCTGTTGTCGAACCGGGAGCGGCTCAACGAGGGTCTGGAACTGATGATCGACAACCCCGCGCTGGGCTGGGGCATCCACATCGACCGGGTCGAGATCAAGGACGTGAGTCTGCCCGAATCGATGAAGCGGTCGATTGCGCGCCAGGCCGAGGCGGAGCGTGAGCGGCGGGCCAGGATCATCACCGCCGAGGGTGAGCTCGCCGCGTCCGAGAAGCTGTCTCAGGCTGCCAGAGTGATGGCCGAAAGCCCTGCCGCGCTTCAACTTCGGCTGATGCAAACCATGGTCGAGGTCGCCGCGGAGAAGAACTCCACCCTCGTACTGCCCTTCCCCGTTGAACTCCTCCGCTTCCTGGAGCGCTCGACACCGCAAGGCGCCGAGACGGCGAAGGAGACGACGTCCCCGCCGGGCGCCGACGGCGAGACGCCGGAGCTAACGGCACCCACCGTTCCCGACGACGCTCGCGGCATCACGCTCGGCGATCCGATCGCCGAGCGCCGTTCCGGCCAGAACGCCTAGCGACTGAGAGCTTTCGGATCGCGAGATCGCTTCGCTGCTGGCCGCGCACGGCGACTTCTCACCCCGCGATCCACAGAGCGATCTTCATCCACAACCCAGGAACCGTGGGCGCCCTTGGACGCCGTCACGTCCGGCGCCGCGCCTACCGTCGCGGCCATGCGAACCGAACTGCCCGCGGACCGGGCGCAGCGCCGTCTGGGATCGGAACCCACCGAAGCCGAACGGACCGAGGAAGAGGAACCCGATACGTCGCT